>NZ_JAKDJU010000187.1 GCF_030453725.1 Brevibacterium picturae | reverse complement strand
GGCCAGACGTTACGCCAATGGGCTCAAGCAGCTGCTTCAGCAGCAGGGCAGTCCGCTTCAGCAGCAGGGCAGTCCGGCACTCGGGCGCTCGGGTCGCCGTCTGTAGGCTTGCAGGCATGACAGATGCGCAGGGCCGGGCGATTCGCATCGCCTCTGATCTGGTGGGACGGGAGCTCGGTCTTGTCGACGTCTTCACCGGCGGCCAGCATGCCACCACCCTCCTCGCGACCGATGGCGAGTCGGAGTTCGTCGTTAGAGCCTTTCCTGCCCACCACGATGCTGCGGTCAGGGAAGCTGAGGTACTCGGCCGGTTGTCGGCGTTGGGCGCATGGGTCCCTCATCTGGTCGCCGCCAATGATGACCTGGCCGTCCCCGTCATCGTTACCTCGCGTGTCTCCGGGACTGCCCCAGATGCTGATTTGTCGCCGCTGGTGATCGCTGCCGAGATGGCGGCGGCGCTGGTGAGAATCCACGAACTGGACGGGGACGGACTGAGACCAACTCCCGGTGAGCCACCTCGTGGAGAGTCGGCTCTTGCCGCCCGCGCTCAACGGGAATGGGCGAGTCTGGACATGCGTGATCCTGTGCTCATCCACTCGGACTTCTGGTGTGGGAACGCATTGTGGGAGGCCGATCGACTCACCGGAGTCGTTGACTGGTCGGGAGCACGCTCGGGACCACGCGGGGTCGACCTGGCGTGGTGCCGGCAGGACCTTGTGCTCCTCGGCTCCCCCAGCGCGGCCGGTCTTTTCCTCGAGGAGTACGAACGGCTGTCGGGTGCCGCGGTCGATGACATCGGCGCCTGGGATGTGCAGGCCGCAGCATCGGCACATGACCGCGTCGAAACCTGGCTGCCGAACTACTTGGGCATCGGTCGGGGTGAAATGACGGCGGAGCTGCTGCGCGAACGACTCGATGCGTGGAACGCGAAACTGTGAGCGCTATTGGCTCAATTCCCGTAGCAGCACCGGCCATCAGCCGTCGGCCAGCCGGCCACCAGCCGTCGGCGGCACCCGTAGCAGTCACTCCACGGTCGGCAGGACTTCATCGGCGAGGGCCAACACGGCATCCAACGACGGCTTGCCGTGCTCGCTTCGGTGCGCCAGGTACAGAGTCGATGGGTCCTGCGGGACATCGAGTGGGACGGCGACCGTGCCGACTTCGCGCGTGTTCGCGGATACCGAGTCGAAGGTGATCGAGACTCCCAGCCCAGCAGCAACCAGTGCGCCGATCGTCTGGGAATCAGGGGCGTCCTGGGCCAGCCGGGGCCTGAATCCGGCATCGTGGCACAGCCGCATCGTGTTCTCACGCAGGGTCGAACCGGGGTGGGAGGGCAAGGTGATGAAGTCTTCGTCTGCCAGCTCTTCGACGCGAAGGGCCGAGCGTCCTGCCAGGCGGTGCCCCTCGGGCAGGGCCGCACAGAGTCGCTCGATCATGACCGGCCGGCCGATCACCCCGGGCGGCTGCTTCGTCCACCTCACAAGCGCCAGGTCAAGGGTGCCGTCGATGAGTCGCGAGAGCCCCTCCTCGGCGAAGACATTGGATTCGAGACTGTGGACGATGCCTGGATTCTGCGCCCGGGAGGCGGTGACGAGATTGGCGGCCAGAGTCCGGGACGAGGACCTGGCGAACCCGAAGCTGATGCGTCCGGTCTCCCCTGTTGCCGCACGCTGCACGGCGTCGACCGCGAGACCCTGATATTCGAGCATCTTCCGTGCCGGCTCGACCAGCGCCTCACCCTCAGGTGAGAGCCGCACATTGCGGGTGGTGCGCTGGAACAGCGAGACGCCGAGGTCGTCCTCGAGAGCCCTGATCGTCCTGCTCAGCGGGGGCTGGAGCACTCCCAGACGCTCGGCGGCGCGACCGAAGTGCAGCTCCTCGGCAACAGTCAGGAAGGCACGCACCTGCTGAATCTCCATCATGTCTCCTTCTCCTGGTCCCCGCGGCTGCATCCGCCACCGCATCAGTCTCTGCATCAGCAAATGCATCCATCACTGTGCTCGGCCGCCCGGCGCAGCATCCACCACGCAATCTCTTAAATATCGTTTTGGATAACAATCTCTTCTCATTATTGCTTATCTTGCTATATTGTGGGGTGAAACACTCTGACGAACTTCAGAATCACGACGAATGTCAGAACACGCAGAACCAATGGGAGCTTTCATCGATGAATGGCGAGACCACCGCGACCCGAACCTCGTCCCAGCGCGGAGCGGGGACATCGGATCCGACCGACCGCACGGAATCCATCGCTGACTACCTCCCCCGTGGGGGCAGCGGCCCATTGTCGGGCCAGGTCGTCGTCGATTTCTCGCGCGTCCTCGCCGGCCCCTATTCGACGATGATGCTCGCCGACCTCGGCGCCACTGTCATCAAGGTCGAAGGCCCCAGCGGGGACGACACCAGGCACTGGGCCCCACCGGTACGCGATGAGGACGCCACCTACTATCTGTCGATCAACCGGAACAAGTACGACATCGTCCTCGACTTCTCCGATGCCGATGACCTCGCAGTCGCCCAGAAACTGGCAACTCGTGCCGACATCATCGTCGAGAACTTCAAGCCCGGCGGCCTGAAGAAGTTCGGCCTCGACTACGACTCGGTCAAGGACGCCAACGCAGAGGTCATATATGCCTCTGTAACCGGCTTCGGCGCCCACAATGCGCTGCCCGGCTACGATCTGCTCGTCCAGGCCATGTCCGGGTTCATGAGCGTCACCGGCAGTCCCGACGGTTCCCCCTACCGTGCCGGCGTCGCGGTCTTCGACGTCATCACCGGTCTGCACACGACGATCGGGATCATGGCCGCAATCCACCACAAGCACCTCACCGGCGAGGGTCAGCTGGTCGAAACCAACCTCATGTCCTCAGCGATGTCGGGCCTGGCGAACCAGTCCGGAGCCTATGCCGCCGCAGGTGTGACACCGACGCGCATGGGCAACGCCCACCCCAGCCTCTACCCGTACCAGCCGATGGCGACGAAGGACGGCGAACTCATCGTCGCCGCGGCCAACGACGGTCAGTTCGCCGCCCTCGCCAGGGCCCTCGGGCGACCAGACTGGGCCGAAGACGAACGCTTCGCAAAGGCAAAGACCCGCAATGCCCACCGCGATGAGCTCGAACCGGAACTGCTCGAAGCACTCCAAGCGCATACGGCTCAGGAATGGTTTGAGAAGCTCACGGCTGTGGGTCTGCCCTGCGCCCCGATCAACTCGATCGCCGAGGGAGTGGAGCGTGCCCGGGAACTCGGCCTCGAACCGATCGTCGAAACCGGTCAGGGCGAGCGCGTCATTCCCACGATCCGCAATCCGATCCGACTGACGAAGTCCGAGGTGACCTACGATCTCGCTCCGCCGGAACTCGGGGCCGACTCCGATCAGGTCCGCGCCTGGATCGACAGCCTCTAGCCCGCCTCGGCGACGAAATCACCCCGCTACTTCCACACACTAGGAGAACGCAGAATGGATACCTCGGAACTCGATGACGTCCTGTCCATCGTCCGCGAATTCGTCCGCGAGAAGGTCGTGCCCCTCGAACTCGACATCGAGGCCAACGATGCCATCCCGGAGACGATCATCAAGGAATCCGCCGAGATGGGGCTCTTCGGCTGGGCGCTGCCGGAGGAGCACGGCGGCTTGGGCATGAATGCCGAACAGGACGCCCAGCTGGCCATGGAACTCGGCTACACCACGCCGGCGTTCCGATCCGTGTTCGGCACCAACAACGGCATTGCCGGGCAGGTACTCGTCAACTACGGCACCGATGAGCAGAAGAGCCAGTGGCTGCCGAAGCTGAGCTCGGGCGATGTCGTGGCGTCCTTCGCGCTGACCGAGTCCGAGGCCGGGTCCGACCCCTCGGGCATGCGCACACGTGCAGTCCGGGACGGCGGCGACTACGTCATCTCGGGCAGCAAGCGCTTCATCACCAACGCAGAGTCCTCCGACGTCCTCATGGTCTTCGCCCGCACCGACCCCAACGCGAAGGGTTCGAAGGGCATTTCCGTCTTCCTCGTCCCGACCACGACCGAGGGCGTCACCGTCGGATCGCATGATTCGAAGATGGGCCAGGCCGGCGCTTGGACCTCGGAGATCTTCTTCGACGATGTCCGCGTCCCCGCCGCCAACCTCATCGGCGGCGAGGAAGAGAAGGGGTTCTACGCCGCGATGGCTTCGCTGAACAAGGGGCGCCTGCACATCGCCGCAATCTGCGTGGGCCAGGCCACCCGCATCCTCGACGAATCCGTGAACTACGCCGCCGAGGCGAAACAGGGTGGAGAGCCCATCGCACGGTTCCAGCTGGTCCAGGCCATGCTCGCCGACATCTACACCGAGGTCGCCGCAGCCAAGGCTCTCGTGCTCGCCGCCGCAAAACGCTGGGACACCGAGGAGGATCGGAAGCTGGGACCGAGCTCCGCGAAACTCTTCGCCTCCGAGGCCCTGGGCCGCATCGCTGACAAGGGTGTCCAGATCCAGGGCGGCACGGGCTACATGCGCGAGTCCGCCGTCGAGCGCTTCTACCGTCATGCTCGCCTCTTCCGCATCTACGAGGGAACGTCGGAAGTCCAGCGCGTCGTCGTCGCCCGCCAGCTGCTCAAGGGCGCCCACAAACCGCAGTTCAACCTGTAACCCGGCCGCACCGGCCGCACTCGCACCAGCATCGGGCCTGCCACCGAGCCCGGCTCACATCAACCGCGAACCACGAAAGAAGGACCACATGACCAACGCACCAGCCACCACCGCTGAGTCCAACGCTCAGGGCGTCTCCGAAGTCCCCGGCCTACTCGCCGGCAAGGTTGCCGTCGTCACCGGCGGAGCCCAGGGACTCGGCCTGTCCATGGCCCGCAGCCTCGTGAACTCCGGAGCAAAGGTCGTCCTCGGCGACATGAATGAGGAGAGCCTGCAGGCAGCCGTCGCCGAACTCGGCGGTGTCGACTCTGCTGCCGGGGTCGTGTGCAATGTGGCCTCACTGGACAACGTTGAGAAACTCGCCGAGGCGGCCACACAGACCTTCGGCGGCGTCGACATCTGGGTCAACAACGCCGGAATCACCCGCGATGCGACGATCCGGAAGATGACCGAGAAGGAGTTCGACGACGTCATCTCCGTCCACCTGCGCGGAACCTGGAACGGGCTCAAGGTCGCCACCGGTCTCATGCGCGAACAGGACCGCGGCGGCGCGATCGTCAACGTCTCCTCCATCAGCGGCAAGGTCGGCATGCTCGGCCAGTCGAACTACTCGGCAGCGAAGGCCGGCATCGTCGGCATGACGAAGGCCGTGGCCAAGGAGGTCGCATTCAAGGGCATCCGCATCAATGCGATCCAGCCCGGTTTCATCAACACCGCGATGACCGCGGCCATGCCCCAGCACGCCATCGACTCGAAGC
>NZ_JAKDJU010000186.1 GCF_030453725.1 Brevibacterium picturae | reverse complement strand
CTTTGAGCCGGTTGCGGGCCTTCTTACGGCAGGTGGGGGCGCATTGTCGAGGTGACACCCCCCCCGCGGGGGGGGGGTGTGGAGACTTCATGGTCCTCCGCACCGCCAGCCGGCGTTATTGTCTCCGTCAACTTTTGCATCGGCAGTGACTGGTGGATTAACCATATTTTGCGCAGAACCAGAGTCGGCGTATCGGTTGTTAAATGCAAACGAAACGCTGCGATTACCCAGAACTGCACTAACCGCGTCCAAATGACGGAATCTCTCCGGGTGAGGCGCCGGACCGTCTATGAATATGACGCTGCGTCAGTTGTTCCGTGCCATCAGACATGGAAGGCTGGTGGAATGGCAGCGGAAGGAAGCAGATGAACAAGGTTCAGGTAGCCCTTCTCGCGATACTCTCTATTTCCGGAGCGATCGGTGGAGTCTGGATACTGGCAAATCTTCCCACTGGGATCAAAATCGTTCCGGGTTGGATTGCTTCCAACCTTCCGTCGCCACAATCGATTGGCGCTGGATGGTTGATCTTCGCTCTCGTCGGAACCATCGTTGCCACTGCAATAGCGCTTGCATTTGTCGGCAAGAACAGCGACAACGATTCCGACTCCCCCCACTCGGAGGACGACGAAGCATGACTGTCCCTGCGGAGACGACCAGCCCGACTAGAACTCTCGCGCGCATGCGTGTATTGGTCAGCCAGGGGCTTATCGTGGCCTGGGCAGTAACGTGGTTGACCACGCTTGCATCTGCCGCTGACTCTTGGTGGCACCCGTTGCTGCTCCTGCCATCGGCAGGACTCACGTTACCGCCGGTCCTTCGTTGGCAGCAGACCTACGCTGGAACAAGAGCGACCCTCGGGCTGTCCGTGGGCATTGTGACCTGGACGATATCGTCGCTTCTGCACATTTCACCAGGGGCCGTTGTAGCCGTTGCCATTCCTGCAGCGGCGATGATTCGCGGCAAGACAAACATCTCTCTATTCGCTAGCACCGGCACCATAATGGGTTGCGCAGCCATCGGTTTGCTCGTCTCCATCACACAGTCACAGTTGACCTTGCTCTACGTAGGCTTGGCCGTGTTGCTACCTGCCATTTGGGCATTGGCTTTCTGGGGTACACGTGTGTCATGGAACCTGCTAGTCGAACTTGACGCAGGCCACCAGACATACACAAACCTGGCAGTGTTGCGAGAGCGGTTCAGAATTGCTGCTGACCTTCACGACATACAGGGCCACACTCTTCATGTGGTCAAACTCAAGACTGCATTGGCACAGCGCTTGCTCCGTGCTGATCCAGATGCAGCTGAGGTGGAGATTGCTCAGATCCAGGAACTTCTCTTGGAGACGATCGGACAGTCCAAGTCGCTGGCTCACGGTGAGCGCAATCTGACTTTGGCAGGTGAGTTGGAGAATGCACGACAGCTCTTCGAAGCAGACAACATTGACGTCAGCGTCCGTAATGGGGGGACGCCTACGGGGATTGTCGAGACTCTGAGTAGTCTCGTGCTTCGGGAGGCAACGACAAATATTCTCCGACACGCTCAAGCCAATCAAGTGCATATCACTCTCACACCTGCGAGTATCCTCATCACCAACGACGGCCTATCCACGTCTGTGGACCCAGACCTCAATGGCTTGGCGGTACTACGAAAACGAATTAACGAGGCAGACGGCCATTTGATAGCCCGAATCGAGAACGATGAGTTCATCACGGAAGCAGAGTTTCCTGGCACCCAGGAGAGGAAATCACTATGACAATCTCTATCGTCCTCGCCGATGACGAAACCCTGTTGCGCAAAGCTCTCGCATCACTCCTTCCCCTCGAAGGTGATATTGAGGTCGTGGCAGAAGCCGCAGACGGCAAACAGGCTGTCTCAACTGTGTTGGCTCATTTGCCTGACGTCCTTGTGATAGATCTTGAGATGCCAGGCAGTGATGGCCTCGATGCAGTGGAAGCGCTTCGCCAGGAGCGATCCGAACAAGCAGTGCTGATGTTGACCCGCCATGCTCGACCAGGTGTGTTGCGCAAAGCGCTCTCCTTAGGCATCCGAGGATTCGTCAGCAAGTCGGCGGACCCTGCACAGATCGTCGAGGTCGTCGTCGCTGTCCACGAGGGACGCCGCTGGATAGATCCGGATGTTTCTGCTGCAGCTGTCATGGATGACTGTCCGCTCACTGATCGAGAGATCGACGTACTTCGAGTCACCAGTAACGGCTATTCCGTGGCGGACATCTCCGAGCAACTGCACCTGGCGCAGGGCACCGTACGAAACTATCTCTCCAATGCGATCAGCAAAACGAATGCACGTACTCGCCATGACGCTGCCCGCTATGCCCGTGAGAACGATTGGCTTTGATCCCTGCCCCTGGTTGAAACCAGAGCAGAAGTGTTTGGTTCCCGAAGTAGTCGAACGCTCGAAGGGGCCCTACAGCCAACGAATCCCTTCTTCATGGGCAATCTCGTCATCGAGTGGAGGCTGAACAAGGTGCGTTCTGTCAAACCCGGGGCTTGATAGAGGGCATCCACGAGTACCGCCTGAATCGCGCTTAGCGAGTCAGATCAGCTGTCACCCCCTATTGCACCTCAAACTCGGCCGGATCTGATCGCCTCTGCCTCGCCGACTCGGCACACATGAGCTCCTAAACCGATGTACCGACGGAGACAATCTACCGGTGAGTGACCTTGCGCTTGAGACTGCGGGAGAGCAGACCCGCCTCGTCGACGAGGAGTTTGCCGACGGTCTCGTGGTGGTCAGCGATGCGCATGGTCGGACCCGAGATGCCAACGGCTGCGACGACCCTGCCGTCAACGCCGTACACGGGTGCGGCCAGGGCATCGAGTCCCTCTTCGAACTCCTCGTGCACAATCGCGTACCCACGTTCGCGCACCTCGGCGAGGTTGTCCATGAGATCTTTCCGCGACCCCAAGGTGTACTGGGTGCGACGTTCCAAACGGCCGGCAGGAACCGGGATGATGTCGAAGGCGTACATGATCTTGCCCAGCGCCGAGCAGTGCGGTGGCACCTCTACGTCGACCCAGTTCGTGGCGCCGAGAACGAAGGTCGAATCGACCTGGGCGACCTGCACGACGCCCGTGGCACTGGGGACGGCGAGGTTGACCGTCTCGCCGGTCTCCTCGCTCAGCCGCTGCAGTGTGGGATCAGCCGCCGTGACCAGCGTTTCGACGCGATCAAAGCGCGAAGCGTAGGTCGCAAACAGGGAACCTCCACGATAGAGCCCGTCCCCGTCACGTTCGACCAGCCCGTTGCGTTCGAGGGCGGAGAGCAGACGTGAGACCGTCGAGCGCGCCAGCTCCGTCGACTCCACCACCTCGGTGTAGGAGATCGGGGCATCCGCCTTCACCACCAGCGACAATATCTCTGCCGCACGATCGATCGACTGCGTCCCATTGGTCATAGCGCTCAACTCCGTCGGGGAAAGATAGGCCGCAGCACCATCGGCACTCCGGCGGCATTCACCCTACAGCACACGTGATTCAGGCCTGTCCGTGTTGTGCCATGTGAGCTACAGTTTCGAAATGAGCAACAGCGAGACGAATTCCGGCTCCGTGCAGTCGGTCGACCGCGCGGTCACGATCCTCGAGGTCATCGCCCGCACCGGCCTCGCCGGCGTCACCGACATCGCCGCCGAACTCGGCGTGCACAAATCGACCGCCTCCCGCATCGTCTCCACGCTCGAGGCGCGCGGTCTCGTCGAACAGGACCAGCATCGCGGCAAGTACCGCCTGGGCTTGGGCATCCTCCGCCTCGCCGGCGCCACCACCGCACGTCTCGACATCGTCCAGGAAGCCCGCCCCATCGCGAAGCTCCTCGCCGAGCGCACCGGCGAGACGATCAACGTCGCCGTCCTCTCCGATGGCGCGGCCCTCTACCTCGACCAAGTCTCCGGCAACGCCTCGGTCCAGAGCCACAACTGGGTCGGCCAGCGCATCCCCCTGCACGCGACATCGAACGGCAAGGTCCTCCTGTCAGGACTGAGCGAGGCGGGCATCCGCACCGCCCTCGAAAAAAAGCTGCCGACCTACACCCCGCACACGGTGACCTCGATCCCCCACCTGCTCACCGAAATCGCCGAGGTGGTCGCCGCCGGGCATTCGATCGTCACCGATGAGCTCGAGGTCGGCCTCACCGCCGTGTCCGCTCCCATCCGCAATGCCCACGGTGATGTCATCGCCTCGATCTCGGCCTCGGGCCCGAGCTTCCGCTTCACCGATGAAAAGGTCGAGGCCGCCAAAGATCTGCTGGTGGGCGCGGCCGCCGACATCTCGTCACGACTCGGCTGGCGCGAACACTGACGACCGGCCGCCGGGAAACCCGATGACAGGCCGGCGGAAGACCCGACGACTGATTGCCGCGCAACCCTTGACACACCTCGGCGGGCGGAGGACGATCAAAGCACCCAGTTTCACATAGTGCGTCACGTTGCTTAGTACGCAACACGTGCCGTTGAAGGCGAAGAAGCCTTCGGAGAGGAGCCTGATCATGGCTTCCATTCCCACCCAGGCCAGTGTCGTTGTCGTCGGTGCAGGCATCGTCGGCAACAGCCTCGTCCACCACCTGGCCGAGCTTGGCTGGAGCGACATCGTCCAGGTCGACAAGGGCCCGCTGCCGAATCCGGGCGGCTCGACCGGACACGCCTCGAACTTCATCTTCCCCGTCGACCATTCCCGCGAGATCACCGACCTCACCCTCGACAGCATCCGCCAGTACAAGGACCTCGGTGTCTTCACCCAGTCCGGTGGCTTCGAGGTCGCCCGCACCGAAGAGCGGATGCAGGAACTTCGCCGACGGATGGTCTCGGCGAAGGCGTGGGGCATCGACTCCGAGCTGGTCACCCCCGAAGAGGTCGTCGACAAGGTTCCCTTCCTCGACCCATCCGTCATCGTCGGCGCTTTCTGGACGCCGGGCGTGGGCGTCGTCGATTCCGTGGGAGCCGGCACGATGATGCGCGAATCCGCACAGGACAAGGGGGCACTGACGGTGTCACCGAACACCGAGGTGACCGGCATCGATGTCGAAGACGGGGCGATCGTACGCGTGCATACCACCAAGGGCCCGATCGAGACAGATAAGATCCTCATCGCCTGCGGAGTCTGGAGCCCGCGCATCGCGGCCATGGCCGGAGCCGCGATCCCGCTGACGCCGGCGGTGCACCAGATGATCAGCGTCGGCCCGGTCCCGCAGCTGGCCGAACAGACGGGCGAGATCTCGTTCCCGATCGTTCGCGACATGGATGCCCTGTGCTACGAACGTCAGCACGGATCGGACATGGAGATCGGCTCCTACGCCCACCGTGCCATCCTCCACGAACCCGACGAGATCCCGTCGATCGAGGCCGCGAAGCTCTCCCCCACGGAGATGCCCTTCACCGACGACGACTTCGACCCACAACTCGAACAGGCCCTCGAACTCATGCCCGACGTC
>NZ_JAKDJU010000185.1 GCF_030453725.1 Brevibacterium picturae | reverse complement strand
CCACATGCCGCACACTCGCGTCCACACGCTGCACACTCGCGTCCACACGGTCCCGGCATGGGCAACCGCATACCCGATGCCACGCGGACCGGCATGGCACACCGGACGGAGGAGAGCTACAGGCGTGGGGAGAAGCGTCCGTCCTGGGCCATCCAGCCGCCGTCGACGATCTGCGAGTGTCCCGTGACGTAGGTAGAGGCATCGGAGGCGAGGAACAGCACCGGCCCGGCGATCTCGTGCAGGTGTCCCCAGCGGCCCAGGGCGGTCTTCTCCGCATAGGCGGTCCACCATTCCTCGTCGGCCTTGATCTGCTGAGTCAGCGGAGTGTCGAAGGGTCCGGGCAGGATCGCGTTGACGCGCACGCCTTGCGGTCCCAGCTCGCTGGCCAGCGTCTTCGTCAGCTGGACGACGCCGGCCTTGGCCGCGGCGTAGAGACCTTGACCCGGTTCGATCGCCAGAGCCCGGAACGAGGAGTAGGTCACGATGGAGCCCCGTCCGCGTTCGGCCATCTCGGCGCCGAATCCGCGCATCAGGCGATAGGTGCCCTTGAGGTTGATGTCGATGACCCGGTCGAATTCCTCATCTGTCGTCGACAGCAGTCGTTTGCGCACGTTCGCACCCGGGGTGATGACGAGCACCTGGGCCTCCGGGTGGGCCGCGACGAGGGCGTTGACCGAATCGGTGTCGGTGATATCGACGCGTGCAGCCTCGGCGCCTGGTGACGAGGCGGCGCTGTGCCCACCCTTGCCGACGGAGTCTGGGCCCTTGCCGCCGGTGCTCACACCTTTCCCGGCTCCCCGGCGTTCGGCGATGATCCGCACGGTTTCCTCGGCGCCGTCGACGTTGAGGTCGGCGACGACGACGTGGGCACCGGCGTCGGCGAGGCCGATCGCGCTCGCCTGCCCCAACCCGGATCCCGCACCGACGACGACGGCGGTGCGGCCGCTGAGGTCGAAGAGGGAGGGGATCGAGGGGTTGTTCTCATTCGTCGGCATGGAGTTCGGCTTCGTCGACGTTGAATTCTGCGGGACTTGCGACATCGGAGGTCCTTTTCCTAGCACTGGGGTTTCCGGCGGTGATCGCCTCGTTGATCTCAAAGATATGCCCGCCGAGGCGGCTGTCGGGTCCACGTTTCACTTGGTGGAATCCCAGTCCGGACTCGACCCGGTCCGGACTCGACCCGGTCCGGACCCGACCCGGCCCGGACAGACTCCGCGCGCGTATGCCTCAGAATTTCCGGCTGTCGACGTACAGCGCCTCGTCGGGGAGGTTCGCGAGGTAGTCGACGATGAAGTAGGCGATGGCCTCCATCGTCGGGATGTCGCGCTGCCTGGCCCTCGACATCACCCGCCGGTGCTCGACGAATTCGTAGAAGATCTGCCCGGGCTCGAGCTTGTGGGTGAGGTTCTCCGGGATGGCGCTGATGAGAGGCTTGTAGACCTCGTCGAGCCAGATCCGTGCGGCCTCGTCCTCGTCGAGTTCGACCGGCAGCTCGCCGGAACCGTGGGCTCCGCCGGTGAAGCCGGGCGCACTGCGGTGGGAATCGAGGTCGTTGAGCATGGTCCGCGCCTGATTCTCGTTCGCCCCGATGCCGGTCAGGCGCAGGAGTCTGCGGGAATGGTGGTTGGGCTCGACGACCTTCGGTTCGACCAGCAGGCTGACGCCGTCGAGGTCGGTGGTCACGGTCAATTCGCCCAGATCGAAGCCCAGGTCGTTGAGTCGGCGGATGCGCTCGTCGATGCGCCATCGTTCGTTGACGGAGAACTCCTCGACCCGTGTCAGCTCGGTCCACAGCCCGTTGTAGGCCTCGAACAGGCGCTCACCGGCTGCCAGTGGGTCAACGCTGGGTTCGATGAGGCCCGCGGCCTGCAGATCGAGGAAGTCACCGGCGATGTTCGTCTTGGCGATGCGCAGATCCATCTGCCGCTGACCGTCCGAGAGCTGGTCGTGGAGCTCACCGGTCTCCGCATCGACGACGTAGGCGGCATAGGCGTCGGCGTCGCGTCGGAACAGTGTGTTCGACAGCGACACATCGCCCCAGTAGAAGCCGACGAGGTGGAGTCGGGCGAGCAGGACGGCCAGGGCGTCGACGAGCCGGTCGGCCGCGTCCTCGGCCAGCGACCGTGAGAACAGCGCGCGGTAGGGCAGTGAGAAATCCAGATAGGCCGTCAGCAGTGCACCAGGCAGCTCCGTCGCCGAGGCGGTGGCCCGGTTGGTCACATAGGCGCGCGGTTCGACCGTGGGCACGGCCAGGTTCCCGAGCACACCGAGGATGTCGAATTCGCGCAGGGCCCGACGATCGTCGGTCTCCTTGATCGCCAGGACCTCATCGCCGATCTCGACGAAGCGCACGACGTGGCGGGAGATGCCGCGAGGCAGCCCGCCGAGGAAGTCCTGGGACCAGTCACCGAGAGGAAGATGCCACGGCAGTCGTGCAATCGCGGCATGGTCGCCGCTGCGGACCGTATGGATCTGCGGTGCTGTGGTCTCGGGCACCGATCAGGAGTCCACGTCCGCGATCGAGGCGACGAGCGCCTCGGCGACTTCAGGTTTCTCCACCCCGATCAGACGCCCGTGGTCGAGGAAGGCGATGCGGTCGCCGAGGACCTTCGCATCCTCGAGATTCTCCGTGGCATAGAGGGTGGTCAGCCCGAATTCCTGCTGCAGATCCTTGACCAGGCGCAGGGTCTCGGCCTGGTGCTCGGGGACGAGGTTGACGACCGGTTCGTCCATGATCAGGACCTTCGGCTGACGAACCACGGCCCGGGCCAGGGCGATCGTCTGGCGCTGCAGGGCGGAGAGATCGCCCGGCACGGAATCGAGGAAGTCGCGCAGCCCGATCTTCGAGGTCACGGACTCGACGCGCTCACGGATCTCCTCGGCGGGAAGCCCATCGACACGAAGGGCGAAGCCGAGGTTGTCGCGCACGCTCATGTGCGGATAGAGGGCATAGCTCTCAAGGGCGAGCGTGACGTCGCGATCATTGACCGCGGCATGGGTGACGTCGACGCCGTCGATGAGGATCGTGCCCGTCTTGGGAGCCTCGAGCCCATGCAGCATGCGCAGGATGGTCGACTTGCCGGATCCGGACGGGCCGTAGAGGACGAGGAACTCGCCGTCGTCGATGAAGAGATTGAACGGATGCACCGAGGCGGACACGGTGTTCTCGTAGGCATGACTGAGGCCATTCAACGACACTGTTGACATGTTTCCTCCTTAGATCTTCGTGAGCAGCTGGTCGTCGGTGACCTGGCGGGGATGCTCAGTCCTACTCATCCTATGCCGTCTCACGTGGTCGGAGACAGTCGATTCGACAAAGCGTAGAGTGATTCTCAGCACTGTGTCAGCGCACGGCCGCGCACCTGGGCAGATGCTGGGTGAGAAACCGTGGCGGGTGCGCCGATAGACTTCCCGGTATGAAGGTCAAGCTCGATGACGTCGCAGCCCGGGCGGGCGTGTCTCTGGCGACCGTCTCCCGAGTCCTCGGCAGGCGCGGTGCGGTGGCCGAGGACACTCGGACCAGAGTGCTGGATGCGATGGATGCGCTGGGCTACTCACGGTCCACCCTCCTGCATGAGGCGCCGAGGCGGCTGGTGGCCGTCAGTGCACCCGGAAACCCCGAATACTGGCAGGTCCAGGTCTGCACTCGTGTGGCCGCGGCACTGCAGGAGCACGGTCTGCTCATCACCCGGCCGCCCGTCGAGACCGAGACCACCCCGCTGGAGGTCGCAGTCGACGCCGGTGCCGTTGCCCTCGTGACGCCGACGCTGACGAGCCTGCACACCGACATCCCCTGCATCCGCGTCGACGAGCAGTCGGCGGTGGACTCCGACGACGCCAGCGGCGACATCATCGCCGCCCGCCTCGACCTCGGTGGGGGAATGACGACGGCCTTCGAGCACCTCCAGGCCATCGGTCACCGACGTATCGGTCTGATCTGCAATGACAGCGGTGAGCTCGCGGTGCAGCTGATCAAGCGATTCCGCGCCGAGCACCCTGCACGCAACTTCGGGGTCAAGCTCGATGACTGGATCGCGCAGGTCCCGAAGTCCTTCTCCGGCGGCTCACGGGCCGTCCTCGACCTCAAAGACGCGACGTGCACCGCGGTGATCGTGCAGTCGGCTCTGCAGCTGCACGGAACGCTGCACGGCCTGCGCAACAGGCACCTGCAGGTGCCGCGGGACATGTCGGTGGTGGGCTTCGGGGACTCACCGACGATGAAGTTCACCGGTCCGCCGGCCACCGTGCTCGGCCTCGACCTCGAGGGACTCTCACAGGCACTCGTCACGGCGACCCTGTCGACGCTGAAGATCTCAGGTGAGGACCTCCGATCGGTTCCGCCGGTGTTCCGGCCCCGACTCTTGGCCCGAGCCTCGACGACGGCGGCCAGGCAGTGAACCCGACAGCGGATTCCGGGTCCAGCGCCCCCGATGCGCCGGAACCGGGCGAACACAAGCACATCGGGCTCGACGCGATCGCCGGTGCGGCAGGGGTGTCGAAGGCGACGGCCTCGCGGGCACTGCGACACCCCGACACGGTGTCCCCGGGGTCACTGGCCAAGGTCAGGCGGGCACTGGCGATCCTCGGTGTGGACTCGGGCAGCCAGAACACACCGGCCCGGCAGATGCTCGCCCTGGTCCGGCCCGCCGCGGCAGCCGGGAACGTCGACCCGTATGCGCGCCTGTTCGAGATCCTGACCAGCAGGATCTTCGCCCAGGGCATCGCGGCAGTCCATGTGGAGGCCGCGGCCGACCGGGCCGATGCCCTGGCAGAATCGCTGCTCGGTCCGGATGGAAGCGAGCCTCATATCCAGGGGGCGATCGTCCTCGGCGGGGGAGCGGCCGGTGAACTCGCCGCGAAACTGGCCGAACGCAATCTGCCGCAGATCAGGATCTCCAACGCCCGACACTCGGACGGGATCTCACGCATCGTCCTCGACGCCACCGACGGCATCGCGACCGCGGTGCAGCACCTCGTCCACCTGGGGCATCGTCGGATCGGACTCGCCGTGCTCCGCGACTCCGCCGCGGCCGTGCGCATCGCCGGGTTCCGCAAGTCCATGGCCCAGGTCCTCCACATCCCCGCCACCCGTGACCAGGCACCCGTGGTCGAAGCCGCGAGAGGCACCATGGCCGGTGTCGCCGCGGCCGAGGAGCTGCTCCACCTGCAGTGCACGGCCGTCATCGCCTGCGCACCCTCACTGTCGTTCGGCATCCTCGAGGCCGCCGCCCGCGCTCGCCTCGACCTCCCCCGTGAGCTCTCCCTGCTCACGGTCGGGGACATGCCCGACGCCGATGTCATCGCCCCATCGCTGTCTCAGGTCAGCTACGACTGGGAGACGATCGCGGTCTCCGCGCTGGGCGAGGTGAGAGCGATGATGGCCGATCCCGCCGAGGCGGGGGCCGTCGATTATTCGGTGACCCCGGATCTCGTCCTGCGGGCCAGCGCGGTGCCGCCGCAGCGACGCTGACG
>NZ_JAKDJU010000184.1 GCF_030453725.1 Brevibacterium picturae | reverse complement strand
TCCGCCGAGGTGGTGCTGGGCCCGAATTCCCCATGTGCACCCTCGTCGAGGGCACGGAGGATGATGGCCTCGGAGTTCGGCCCCTGCACCGCGATGAGTGCCGTGTCCTCGGATTCGTCGAGGAGCCTGGCGTCGGCCCCGGGAGACTCCACTTGCAGGAAGGCCTGCAGGCGTTCCTTCAGGGTCGCGACGACGGTCGGAGTGTTCGAGGCGTTGGGGACGATGAGGAACTCTTCGTCGCCGATGCGGTAGGTGATGAGGTCGTCGAGGAGGTAACCGGCGTCGTTGACGAGCACACCGTATTTGGCCTTGCCGATCTTCATCTTCGAGTACTTGGCCACGAGGGCGTAGTCGAGGAATGCTGCGGCGTCGGAGCCGGTGAGGCGCACCTCGCCCATGTGGGAGAGGTCGAAGATTCCTGCGGCCTCACGCACAGCACGGTGCTCGGCCAGTTCCGACCCGTACTTCAACGGCATGTCCCATCCGCCGAAGTCGGTGAAGGAGGCACCCAGCTGCGCGTGGATGCCGTGCAGCGGGGTCTCGCGCGTCGAATTCTCGGTACTCATCAGTCGTCCTCTTCCTCGTTGACTTCGAAGGCCTCTGGCGGTGGGCAGGTGCACACCAGGTTGCGGTCGCCATAGGCACCGTCGATGCGGCTGACCGGCGGGAAGTACTTGGTTGCCTTCAGCCCCTTGACCGGGAACACGGCGGTCTCGCGGGAGTACTCGGCATCCCAGTCATCCATCACCACGGTCGCCGGGTGCGGGGCCCCGGCCAGCGGCGACTCCTCGTAGGAATACTTGTCGCCGATCGAATCGATCTCGGCGCGGATGACGATCATGGCCTCGATGAAGCGGTCGAGTTCGGCCTTGTCCTCGGATTCGGTCGGTTCGACCATGAGGGTGCCCGGCACCGGGAACGCCAGGGTCGGGGCGTGGAAGCCGAAGTCGATGAGGCGCTTGGCCACATCCTCGGCGGTGACCCCGGACTTCGCGGTAGCTTCGCGCAGGTCGAGGATCGTCTCGTGGCCGACGAGCCCGTGCTCACCCGAGTAGAGGATGGGGAACACATCGTGGAGCTTGGCCGCCAGGTAGTTCGCGCCGAGAAGCGCGGCGTGGGAGGCTTCCTTCAGTCCGTCGCCGCCCATGAGCTCGAGGTAGGCGAGGCTGATCGGCAGGACGCCGGCGGAACCGAACATCGATGCGGAGATCGGCAGTTCGTGGGCGTCCTCGTCTCCGGCCACGAGTTCCGCCGAGGTGGGGTCGCCGGGCAGGTACGGGGCGAGGTGTTCGCGCACCGCGACCGGCCCGACTCCGGGACCACCACCGCCGTGGGGGATGCAGAAGGTCTTGTGCAGGTTGAGGTGGGAGACGTCGCCGCCGAATTCGCCGGGCTTGGCCAGCCCGACCATGGCGTTGAGGTTCGCGCCGTCGAGGTAGACCTGGCCGCCCGCGGCGTGGATCTTCTCGCACACATCCCGGATCTCGGATTCGAAGATGCCGTTGGTCGACGGGTAGGTGATCATGATCGCGGCGAGCTTGTCCGCGTTCTTCTCGAGCTTCGCGTCGAGGTCGGCCATGTCGACCGATCCGTCTTCGGCAGTCGCGATGACCTGGACCTTGAGTCCGGCCAGGACCGCCGAGGCGGCGTTGGTGCCGTGGGCAGACTGCGGGATGAGGACCACGTCGCGGTCGGATTCGCCGTTGGCGACGTGGAAGTTGCGGATCGCGAGCAGTCCGGCCAGCTCACCCTGGGAGCCGGCGTTGGGCTGCAGGGACACACGGTCGTAGCCGGTGACCTCGACGAGCGAGTTCTCCAGGCGGGTGATGAGCGTGCGCCAACCGTGGGTCTGCTCGACCGGGGCGAAGGGGTGGATGGAGGCGAATTCCGGCCAGGTGATGGGTTCCATCTCGGCCGCGGCGTTGAGCTTCATCGTGCACGAGCCCAGCGGGATCATCGTCCGGTCCAGCGCCAGGTCACGGTCGGCCAGAGTGCGCAGGTAGCGCATCATCGAGGTCTCGGAGCCGTGTGCACTGAAGATCGGGTGGGTGAGGAACTCGGTCTCGCGGTGGAAGGCAGCGTCGAAGGCAGGGGTGGGTACGTGGTTGGCTCCGAATGTCCCCGCCGAGGCGGCTTCGAAATTCGCCTCGTCGACCCGGGCGATGATTCCCAGGGATTCGAGCAGGCCGTTGGCATCGGCGACCGTGTGGGGTTCGCCGAACGAGACGCCGATGGTGTCGGCGTCGATGACGCGGATGTTGAAGCCGGCGCGTTCGGCGACGACTCGGGCTGCCTCTGCGTCGCTGACGCGGATGGCCACGGTGTCGAAGAAGTCACGGCTGAGAACCTCGGCGCCGGGGGCGGTGTCTGCAGCACCCGCGAAGGCCTGGGTCAGGCGGTGGATGCGGGAGGCGATGCGGGTCAGGCCGATGGGGCCGTGGTAGACGGCGTACATGGAGGCGACGTTGGCCAGCAGCGCCTGGGCGGTGCAGATGTTGGACGTGGCCTTCTGGCGGCGGATGTGCTGTTCACGGGTCTGCAGGGCCAGGCGGTAGCCGGGCTTGCCCTGGGCGTCCTTGGAGACTCCGACGAGGCGGCCGGGCAGCTGGCGCTGGAGGCCGGACTTCACGGCCATGAACCCGGCGTGGGGTCCGCCGAAGAACAGGGGGACGCCGAAGCGCTGGGCGGAACCGACGGAGATGTCGGCGCCCTGGGAGGCAGGGTCCTTGAGCAGGGTCAGGGCCAGGAGGTCGGCGTCGAAGGTCACCAGGGCGCCGCGGTCGTGGGCGCCGGTCACGGCCTCGGTGAAGTCGCGGATGACACCGGTGGTGCCGGGCTGGGCGCAGACGATGCCGAAGATGTCTTCGCCCACGAGGCCTTCGGCCAGGTCAGCGACGGTGATGCGGAAGTCCATGGCCTTCGCACGGGCACGGACGACGGCGATGGTCTGCGGGTGGAGTTCGGAGTCGAGGACGACGGTTGTCCCCTTCTTCACGGCCCGACGCATGAGGAGGACCGCCTCGGCGACGGCGGTGGCCTCGTCGAGGAGGGAGGCGTTGGCGATGTCGAGGCCGGTGAGGTCCTGGACGACCTGCTGGAAATTCAGCAGCGCTTCGAGGCGACCCTGGGAGATTTCCGGCTGGTAGGGGGTGTAGGCGGTGTACCAGGCGGGGTTCTCGACCAGGTTGCGGCGGATGACGGCCGGGGTGATCGTGTCGTAGTAGCCCTGGCCGATCATCTGCTTGCGCATGACGTTCTGCCCGGCGATGGAGCGGAGGTCATCGAGGACCTCGGCTTCGGAGCGGCCCGTGGGCAGGTCGAGTCCGTCGATCTGGATGGATTCCGGGACGGCTGCATTGGAGAGAGCTTCGAGGGAGTCGTAGCCGAGTTCGGCCAGCATGGCCTGGGTGTCGTCGGCGCGGGGCCCGATGTGCCGGTCGGAGAAGGGGCGTTCGGTGTCCCCTGTGGGGGCCGTGGTGTGCGCGAGTGAACTTGTGTGGGCGAGTGAACTGGTCATTGCCGTCCTCGGGTCGGTGTCGCGCCCACCTTCGGAGGACGCACTGAGCAGTGGTGGTCCTCCCCGTTCTGTCGGACCTTCAGCGCGCGAGCGCGGTGGCGGTCCTTCAGATATGCCTGCAATCGGTGGTACTGGGCCTGAGAGTTTCCCGGGGAGGGAATTGCACCTACGGCGCTGCACAGTGCGTTTGCGGCAACTTAAGCAGTTGCGGCAGCTGAGCAGCTCTCCCACGTCATGTCTTAACGGCAGTATGAACTTATGGGGCTATATACCTATAACCTGTGTGGCTATGAACTTGTCTGCGTGCGTGGTCACTGATGGCCATGCACTTACGGGGCCAAGTCTAGTGGCTGCGATCACGGCGGACAAACACCGTGATGGGGGCCCACCCATCACGACATCTGTCCCCCCGCCGTCTCGGTGCCGTCCCGGTGCCATCCCGGATTTCGAGGGAGAAGAATGTTGGTTTTCTGCTGTCTTCCCACGTTCTGTTCCCTCGAAATCCGGCGACTGTCTATGCGTTTCCGCTGTCTATGCGTTTCCGCCGGCGGTGATGACGCCGCCGTCGGCGGTGAGCACCTGCGCGGTGATCCAATCCGCGTCGGACGAGGCCAGGTAGGCCACGGCGCCGGCGATGTCCTCGGGAGTTCCGAGTCGCTTGGCCGGGTAGGCGGAGGCCACTTCCTCTTCCTTTCCTTCGTACAGCGCGGTGGCGAAGTTCGTCTTCACGACTGCCGGGGCGACGGCATTCACCCGGACGTCCGGTCCGAGTTCGACGGCCAGCGATTTGGTCAGGTGAGAGACCGCTGCCTTCGAGATGCCGTAGAAGGAGATGCCGGGGCTGGGGACCTGACCGGCCACAGAGGAGATGCTCACGACCCGCCCCTTGTTCTCGCGGAAGCCCAGCTTCTCGTGATGGACTGCCTCCTGCACCCAGGCGAGCGTGCCGATGACGTTGACGTCGAGGATCTTGCGAGCAGCGTCGAGATCGATGTCGACGAGCGGACCGTAGACCGGGTTGATGCCCACGTTCGTCACGAGCACGTCGAGGCGGCCGAACTTCTCCGCGATCGTGTCGAAGACCTCCGTGCGGTGGGCGGGATCGTCGGACTTCCCGGCGATGGCCAGGGCAGTGCCGTCGGGGAACTGTGCGACCGCCTCGGCGAGGGCATCGGGTTTGCGTGCGGTGAGGACGACGGTGGCGCCCTCGGCTTGCAGTCGCTTCGCGACACCGAGTCCGATGCCGCGGCTGGCACCTGTGATGAGTGCGACCTGACCGCTGAATCGCTTGCCGAGGTGGTTCTGCGCGTCCGTGCTGGCCTGCTCTGTCATGTGTGAACTCCGTCGTTCGTGAAGGAAACCGAGCGTTCGCTCAGTACTGTGTTTGTATCGTAGGCAGGAGCGGGCGACGATCACAAGGAGAAGTTGCCCGGAAGCACGAGGAGTTTGGGATGAACCAGCTGGAGCACACCCTCGACCTGGGCCCTGCGGATCTGTTTCCGGTGGCGCGTGAGGCGATTCTGACGTGGAAGCTGCAGGAATCTGCCGGTGTCATCGCGCGGCCTGTGCGTCGTGTGCGGGTCGGTCAGGTCGTCGATCTCTGGCTCAATCCGGTCTGGCCACGGTCTGCCGTGCGGTTGCGCGGGCGTGACCTCGCGGTCCCGGTCGGGACCTGCGAGGTCGTTGAGGTCATCGATACGGCGGGGACCGAGACGGAGGGGGCTGCCCCCGAAGAATTCGGCGCTGACAATGTGAGTGCCGAACAGGCGGCCGGATTCGTCTATCGCACTCTGCCGGGGCATTTGGAATCCGGCGAACAGACCTTCCTTGTATTCGTCGGAACGAACGGTCGCCTCGGCGTCTCCATCAGTTCCCAATCTGTCCCGGGCCACCCGCTGCTGCGGGCCGTCGCGCCGATGTCGGTCGCGGCGCAGAAGATGATGGCCAGACGTTACGCCAATGGGCTCAAGCAGCTGCTTCAGCAGCAGGGCAGTCCG
>NZ_JAKDJU010000033.1 GCF_030453725.1 Brevibacterium picturae | reverse complement strand
CACGATCAATCAACTTCACGAATCAGGGTGGGCGAACTGTGAGACCACGCGCGCAATCAGCTCATGGGCGCAGCTTCGGCAATCTGGCCCAACTCTACGATGACGTGCGCCCGAGCTACCCCGATGCGGCCATCGACCTGGTGCCGATGAACTGGAAGGATGCCCAGGTCTGTGATCTCGGTGCCGGGACCGGCGTTCTCAGTCGTCTTCTGCTCGACCGCGGCTCGCAGGTCATCGCGGTCGATCCCGACGAGGCGGCATTGGCGAACAATCCTGCGCGGAGCCTCATCGGCAGCGCCGAGGACACGGGGCTGCCGACAGGCTGCGCCGATGTCGTCACGGTGGCGCAGGCTTGGCACTGGTTCGATGAGACGCGGGCCGCGGCCGAAATCGCACGCGTCCTCAAACCGGGCGGTCACCTGCTCATCCTCATCAATCAGCTCGATGTGCGCATCGCCTGGGTGCTGCGCCTGAGCCGGATCATGCATGCCGGCGACGTTTACCGTCCTGCGTATCGACCGGGCCCGGCAGGTTTCGATCTCGTCGACCATGCACTGGTCGATTTCACCACTCCGGTCACCGTCGACGGCATCGTCGACCTGGCGAGGACACGTTCCTACTGGTTGCGTTCGAATGAGGTGACGAGGGCTCGTGTGGAGTCGAATCTGTACGATTACTTCTCCCTCGACCACCCCGTCGCCGGCGAGCTGGACTTGCCGTATCTGTGTCTCGCCTATGTGCTCAGGTCAGCGGCCTGAGCAACGGCAGCTCGTCGAGCTCGCACGCTGCTGGTCAGAAGATGCTTGCCGGACCCAGAAGAAGCGGGCCGCACCCACAGGTGCGACCCGCTTCCACAGGATGAGCTTCTCGATCAGGCGCCGACCGGATCCTCATCCTGTGCTGGGGACGATTCGACAACCTCGGTGGCTCTGGTCGGATTGGAGTGTGAGACATTGATCTTGCGTGGACGGGCTTCTTCTGCCACGGGGATTGTCAGCGACAGCACGCCGTCCTGGAAGTCAGCCTGGATCCGGTCGAGCGCGACCCTGTTGCCCAAGGTGAGCTGGCGTGCATAGGTGCCGGTCGTGCGTTCCCGGGTCAGCCATTTCACATCCTTATCCGCAACATCGGACTCTCGCTGAGCGCGAACGGTCAGCGTGCGATCCTCGACGTCGACATCGATGCTGGACGGATCCACACCGGGCATGTCGATGCGTGCGACGAAGACTTCTCCGTCACGGTAGAGGTCCATGGGAAGCGAAGTGGAGTTCGGGGTCCGAGTCACTTCCGAGAAGAATCGATCGAGGTCACGGATGGGGTCAAAACGTGTAGCCATGAGCTTCCTTTCTACGGGTCGTTACATTGAGTCAAACACACTCAACTTTGAAATGATTCCGATCTCATGAAATTCTCAGTCTCGTGAGCCTCATTCCGGTCCTTCTCGCGCTCGTTCCCGTTGCCGCTCTGATACTTCTGGGCATCGGACTCAAACGACTCCCAGGTTTCACGAATCCCGAATTCTGGTCGGGGACGGAGAAACTCGCGTACTACTGCTTGCTGCCGGTGCTTCTGTTCTCCTCGGTCGCCGAGGTCAGCGTCGCACATGTTCCGCTCGGTCGACTGGCTGTGGGCCTCATCGCCCCGATTGCGGTCGTGTCGATCCTCATCATCGTGCTGCGTCGGTTCGTGGCACCCGACCTGCCGTCCTTCACCTCGGTGCTGCAGGGCGGCATCCGTTTCAACACGTATATCGGGCTGTCGATATCGGCCAGCCTGTTCGGACCCGAGGGCAGTGCATTGGCCGCCATCGTGGCAGCCGTCCTCGTGCCCACCGTGAACATCGTGTCCAGCCTCGGGTTCGAATTTCTGCGTACCGGGCCCAGCTCCGCCCTCGGGATCGTCCGCGTCATCATCACGAATCCACTTGTCATCGGCTGTGCGGCCGGGGGACTGTTCAACCTCACCGGGGCTCAGGTTCCCGATGTCGTCGACTCTGTGCTGTCCCCGTTGGCGGCTGCGGCCCTGCCGATCGGGCTTCTGTGCGTCGGCGCCGGCCTGCACCGGTTCCCGCTCCGTCCCCAAGCCGCCGCGATGATCAATTCGACCGCAGCCAAGCTCCTCGTCCTGCCTGCAGTGACCCTGCTCGCACTGATTCTCCTCGACGTTCCCACCACACCGGCCCTGGTGGCCATGATCTTCCAGTCCATCGCCACCGCAAGCTCCGGCTTCGTCATGGCTCGTCAGCTGGGTGGCAATTCCGAGCTGATGGCGGCCCTCATCGCGGCCCAGACCGCACTCATGCTCCTGACTCTTCCACCCGTCCTCCTCATATCCCAATCTGTGCTCGGGACCTGATGAGGTGTGACGGAGCCGGATGAAGATGGGGACGACAGAAAACAGCGAACGGCCGAGCCCCGTGTGGGGTCGCGCCGTTCGCTGATGGCCCGCGACTGTGACCGAGGGTCACCCGCGGCAGATCATGATCGCTCGATCACTCGCTGTCAGCCTTGATGTCCGGATGACGTGATCCGAGTTCAGAATCGATTCGGAGCAGTCCGGAACCGGAGTCGGCGACGTGATCCAGTCGACCGATGATCTCCGAGATGGTGGACTCCTCTTCGACCTGCTCGTCGATGAACCAGTGCAGGAGCGGCAGGACATCGAGGTCGCCCTCCGACTGCGCGGTGCGGTAGAGGTTGCGAATCGACTCGGACACCTTCTCCTCGTGGGCCAAGGCTGCCTTGAAGAAGTCGATGGGCTGTGAACCCGAGACCTTCGGGGCAGCGATGTCGCCGATCTGAGGAGCGAAGTCGCGATCCTGGCAGTGCTGGATGAACTTCGCGGCGTGGACCTGCTCCTCTTCGGACTGCGCACGCATCCAGCGTGTCATTCCGGGCAGGTCGAGAGCGTCGAGCTGGATGGACAGCTGCAGGTAGACCATCGACGCCTCGAGTTCGAGGGTGACCTGCTCGCCGAGGACCTTCTGCATAGCGGGGCTCAACTGCATATGTTTCTCCTTCGCGATACGAGACGGATTCGTTCCGTCCTCATGGTGAATATCCTGACACCTTTTCTAGAACCATTCCAGTGTGGGAAGGCTCGGCAAACAATGATGAGGCATGGCATACCTGACCCAGCAGATTCGATGTGTCTGTCGATGCGGTGACTATGGACACCCGGCGGGACCCGGTGCCAAGCTGGTTCCATGCAGGATCGAATCGACGCACTCACGCAATGGCAATCAGCCGATGACGCACTTCACGCGCGCTTTCTGACGGGATCCTTCGTCAGCGGAGTGACGTTCATCAACGCGATCGCCGACGCCGCAGAAGCCGCAGGCCACCACCCGGATGTGGACCTGCGGTTCCCGCACGTGGACATCTCTCTGACCACCCATGATGCCGGGTCGATCACCGACAAAGACATCGACTTGGCCAATGAGATCTCCCGGATCGCGAATTCTCAGGGCATCGACGCGGCCGGCTGAGGATGGCGGCGATGAGCCTGCGTCGCTGCTTCGAAGGCGTGGGCGATGCGCAGCAGATCCACGTCTGCCCCCGGCTTCGCGACGAGCTGGACTCCTACAGGCAGGCCTGACGTCGAGAAGCCGGCAGGCACGGAGATCGCCGGGCATCCAGTGGCTGAGATCAGACACAGGGCTCGCATCCAATCGAGATAGTTCTCGAGTCCGACTCCGTTGATCTGTGTGGGATATTCGATCGAGGCGTCGAATGGGAGCACTTGGCAGGTGGTGAGCACCAGGAGGTCGTGCTCACCGAAGAACCGCTCGACCTCTCCATGCAGACGTGCGCGAGCACGATCGGCAGAGACCACCTCGGCGCCGGTCAGATTCAGTCCCATTTCGATGTTCCAGACCACGGAGTCCTTGATCTGATCCGGGTGCTTCTCCAGCAGCGGCCCCCAGGAATGGACGAAGTCGAGGGCCCGACGGACGTTGAACACCTCATCGGCATCGCCGAGGTCGGGGATCGTGTCGACGACACCGGCACCGAGGTCGGAGAACACGTTCGCCGTGCCCGCCACGATCTCGTGGACTTCACCTTCAAGAGGGAGCAAACCGCCCAGATCCGGGCTGAAGCCGATCGTCACACCGTGCAGATCGGGTGCGGTGTCGGCTCCGAGGCCGAATTCGGGGAGATCGAAGACGCTGCCGGGTTCACCGATCGAGCGTGGGCCGCCGGGCTCCGGTCCTGCTGTCGCGCTCATCGTCAGCGCCACATCGGAGACCGTGCGGGCCATGAAACCGCTCTGGGCCAGCCATGTGAACGGATTGCCGGGCAGCGTATGCGGAATTCGCCCGTTCGACGGTCGGAAACCTACGACATTGTTGAACGATGCGGGGGAGCGCAGCGAACCGCCCATGTCCGAGCCGTCTCCTGAAGCTTGGATGCCGGCAGCCAAGGCGGCGCCGACGCCGCCCGAGGACCCCGAGGCGGATTTGGAGGTGTCATAGGGATTGACCGTGGTGCCGAAGACCGGATTGAAGGTGTGCGAACCAGCTGCGAACTCCGGCACATTCGTTTTGCCAGTCGTATTGACTCCGGCCGCTTTGAGACGCGAAATGATCAGCGAATCAGCCTCCGGAACACGATCGGCCACGATGGGCGAGCCCCAGGTGGTGCGCAGGCCTGCAGTGTCATGCGTGTCCTTGTGCGTCATCGGGACTCCGTGAAGCGGTCCGATCGGCTCACCGTTCGCCACCGCCTGGTCAGCGGCTTCTGCCCGTGCCAGCGCGCCCTCGTCGTCGCGGGTCACAACCGCGTTGAGGGCCGGATTGAGGGCATCGATGCGTGCCAGGTGATCGCTGAGCGCCTCCCGGGCAGAGACCTCCTTCGTTGCGATCTTGGCCGCCAGCTCACGTGTCGACAGCCAGCGCAGTTCCTCGCTCATCGTCTCACTTCCCGACTGTGCTGAGAACGGCGGTCAGTGCCGCGCGGATACCGGTCTCCAGCGTGGTTTCGACATCATCCGGGGCGAAGAACGGAGAGTGGTTGCCTGCCGGCGGTTCGTCGCCGTCGAACTTGGCGGGGGAGTACCCGCCGAAGAACCAGTAGACGTAGGGAACGTCGATGTCGTCGCCGAAGGCTCCGAAGTCCTCGCTGCCGGTGACGGCCTGGTCCAGGTGGACCTGCTCTTCGCCGAGTTCGGACCCGAGCACCTCGAGGAACGTGTCGGTGGTGGCAGGATCGTTGTAGCAGCGCGGGAACCGATACATGTCTTCGATGATCGGCTCCGGGGCTCCCGACGCCTGGGCTTCGGCGCGGATGATCCGCTCGATGCGGTTGAGGACGACGGCCCGGACTTCTTCGTTGAACGTACGGATGTTGAGTTTGAATTCGGCGGAGTCCGGGATGATGTTCTCCTTCAGCCCGCCGTGGAAGGTGCCGACGGTGACGACGGCCATGTCGCGACCCGAGATCTCTCGCGAGACGATGCTTTGGAGCCTGGTGATCATATAGGCGCCGAGGACGATCGGGTCGACGGAATTCTCCGGCTGTGAGCCATGAGCCTGCTTGCCCCTGACGGTGACCTTGAGGCAATCGGACATCGCCATCGCTGTGCCCTTGGCAACATAGATGTGTCCGGCCCGTCCCGGCCATACGTGCTGTCCGTAGACAACCTCCGGCTTGGCGATCGAATCCCAGAGCCCGTCATCGAGCATCGCCCTCGCGCCCGCGGCGGTCTCCTCGCCGGGCTGGAAGATCATGATGACGCTTCCCGCCCACAGTTCTTTGTGTTCGACGAGGTAGCGGGCCAGATACAGTCCCACAGTGATGTGAGTGTCGTGGCCGCAGCCGTGCATCACCTTCGAGGTGGAGCCGTCGGGGAGGGTTCCCTCCGCAGTCGAGGCATAGTCGTATCCTGTGTCTTCGGAGATCGGCAGACCGTCGATGTCGGCGCGGTAGGCGACGATGGGCCCTGGTCCGTTCTCGATGACGCTGACGACCCCGGTGCCGCCGAAGGTCCGGGTCTCGAGGTCGAGCTCTTCGAGCGTGGCGCGGATTGTCTCGGCTGTCTGCGTTTCCTGCATGGACAGCTCAGGAGTGCGGTGGAAGTTCTTGTAGTCGGCTACCGTCTGAGCGAGGTTGGCCGAAATCGCGTCCCGGAGCATGGTGTTGAGTGACATGATGTCCTTTCACAGTGGGTGTCTTCGATGGTCTCAGGTATTCGGTGACGAGGTGTCAGGTGACCGTCAGTTGATTCCGACATTGTCGCCGTCTCCCGTGCCCTTCGTATGGGTCACCGTTCTATTGCGGGTGAACCAAGTGATTGCAATGGTCACAATGACCACGATGGCAACATCGCCCGAGGCCAGAACCGGGACGAGGGGGATGAGGACGAGTATGACCAGCGCAGCCGCACCCAGGGCGATGAGTGTCGATTTGACCTGCTTGAGCGAGGCGATGAGCTGTACGGTGACTCCGCCGAGGATGGCGGGCAGGATGTAGAGCTTGGCCACGAGGGTCACCGGCTCGGGAATGATGGCGACCAGCCATGTGCCGAGGATTCCGACGAACAGCACCATGGAGCATACGTGGATCAGAGCCGCACCGCAGATGGCCATGGTCGCAGCATATTCACCTTTTCTCGTTCCCGGCTTCACTCCGATCGTGGCTTGGGCGACGATCGCGGAGGGAAGGAGCTTATTGGAGATGTTGCCGATCAGGAAGGCCTGGTACATCCCGGCCGGTCCGAGAATCGGGAAATAGGTCAGGGGCTCGACGATGTAGAAGACACCGTAGACAGCGAAGACCGCGAGGAATCCGGTGAGAATGTCGCCGAAGTCAACATTGGCATCGGCGACGAAGAGCAGATAGAAGGGCACCGAAGTGGCGATGAGGAACCCGATGAACAGCGTGATCGAACCCCACTTGGTCGTGGTCTTCTCGAAGGCCGCGTGTGAGGGTGATGTGATGATGTTGGACATGATGTTCTCCTCAGGCTTCCGGTGCGCCGAGACCGGCGTAGTGAGCGAAGTAGGCGGCGATGAGTCCCACCAGGAGTGAAATGCCTAGACCCCATTCCTTCAGCCACGGCATCTTGAGCACTTTTGACAGGAACAGGCAGATCGACATGACAATCGCAGAGACGACCACGGCGATGACGTGCGTCGGCGATTTCGGGATCTCCCGGAAGGTCAGTGCAGCGAAAGCCGCGAGCAGTGCGGCCCCTGGGATGATCGACATCAATGCTGGGTTGACCTTCTCCAGCTTGTGGGAGCTGCGCTTGAACACCGGGGTCAGAACAGGGTCGAGATCATCCATCCAGCGCCCGAGAGACTCATCGCCATGAGCGCGACGATGAAGACCCCGCTCGTGAACGTCTCATCGCCGAGATTCGCGCCCATCGTTCCGGCCGCGATTGAGGCCGAGGCGACTTCTGTGGCTGCGGAGCCGATGAGCCCGACACGAACGATCACCGGGGGAGTGCCGAAGAGAGGGAGCAGGGCGATGGCGACCAGGACAACGGACAGCGATGGTCCGATGGCCGCGACTCCGCCGGCCCTGAACGCCGACCTGACCTCCTGCTGGCTCATTCCCGCCGATTCAGCATTCTTCTTCACCGCGCCCATGTAGATGAGCGACTGCACGACGACGACGCTCATGACCGCCAGTGCCAAAATCCAGAGAACCGGGGCGTTTGCGAGGCCGAGATAGCCGGCCGATCCGCTTGCTATCACCATTGCGGGGCTCCTCACTTCCTTGTCGGAGTTGACCACGGCGACCGGTCCACAGCACTGTGGTCCGCATCACTCGTGTCAGTAACATATACCGAGACGAGCCACGATGGGCGATCTTAGGCATGATTTCCCGACTGGCGAGAATAGACTTCTCAATGCCGCCCATCAGCGAATTCGATGAGCAGTGTCGACAGCGATGTCGACAGGGAGCGCCTTGACCCCGAATGAGGCGCGAATGACGGATGACTACCAGGGCACCAGCTGGTGCGGATGCGCCTCCTCGAACTGGTCCCTCACGCCGCCGACCTCTCGGTGGGCACAGGCGATGAGCGGCCCATCGATGATGAGCTCGCGGAGTTCATCTCCACGGAATTCGAGGAGCTCATGGTGGAACTGGGTGCGGCAGGCGGATACGTTGCACCCGAACCGGGCACCGGAGCCTCACACGCGCTGCGAGTGCTCAACGTCTCCGGCCGTTGACCGGCGCAGCCTTCGAATCCTGCCTACCGCGTCTTCTTCTCGGAGACGTTCATGGTGATCTCCGCAGAGACGAACACATTTCCGTCAGCGTCGAAGACGTCGATGGGCACGACCAGTTCCATCGGCTCGTCGCCGAACTCCGGGATCGCGTCAAGCCGCGCGATTGAGGTGACGCCCGTAGTGGCCTTGGCCTTGTACTCCACGGTCATGCCGACCGGAATCCAGCGATGCGTGGATGGAATGGTCGCCTCCGTCATCATGCCGCCGGCGATCTCTGCCATATTGCATGACGCGATTGCGTGGTAGGTCCCGAGGTGGTTGTGCACGCCGCGACGATTCGGGGCGCTCACACGGCACAGTCCGGGCCGCAGCTCGTGGATGAGCGGATGAACGGTGCGGAAATAGGGGGCTTTGAAGCACACGGCTTGAGTGAAGAGCCAGTTGCCCAACGGCAGTCCCTGCAGTTTCTGCCAGATCTGGAAGATCTTTCCCGAAGTTGCGGTGTCGACGGTCATGGAATCGTCCTTTCGGTCGTACGGGCAGGCGGATTCTGTGACATCGGGTCCATCTCGGATGGCCCCCTGGTCATTGATTATGTTACTCCACAGTAACAGTCGAGGGGGTCATAGCGTCGCCAGCGGCTTACATGCAGCTGGGCGACAGCGTCATGAAGCCTGAGCCTCGGTGCGCACGAGCGCCTTGTCTCGATCCGGGTCGGCGAAGATAAGGGTGATCGTCGCACAAACGGCAGAAGCGACCCCAAGTACCTGAAACGCTGTTGCGTAGCCGAGACCCGGGGTCGCAGCCGCCTCGACGATGAGTCCGGTGACAGAGGGTCCGATGAGTCCACCCACGGCCATGAGCGCCAAGAATATACCCAGCGTTCCCGCTGTCTGCTGGGGTGGGCAGATCTCCGAGACGGCCGCATTGCACAGTGGCAGTACCACGACGCCGACGCCGTATCCGATGGACACGATGGCAACGGCACCGGCAGCGTTCGAGATCGCCGGGAGGAAGCATAGAATTCCTCCGCCGACGACTACACAGGCAGAAGGCGCGATGATTCTCACGAACCTGGACGACCACCCTCTTGCCAGCAGCCGATCAGAGAGCAGTGTCCCGCCGATGAGGCTGATCAGGCCGGCGATCGAGGGAACGGCCAACATGGAACCGGACTGGAGGCGGCTGTATCCGAGACCGACCTCGAAATACGACGGCAGCCAGGTGAGGACCACGGTCACCAACGCGTAGATGCTGGCGACCAGCAGTGCACCGCTGATGAACGTTCTGGTCAGGAGGATCTTCCGCCATGGGACTCGAGGTTCTTCATCCGGATCTACTGAGTGCTTCGCGGCTTTGGCCGGGATATAGGGGCCGACTTCCCAGTACCGCGTCCAGAAGAAGCACCACACGACACCGATGACGGCCATCGTGATCAGCGCACTGCGCCATCCGTACGTGACCGACAGGTAGGCGAGCAGCGGGGCCAGTGCAATCTTGGCGATGGATGCGGCGCTGGCCAGCAGGGCTCCCGGGAATCCACGCTTCTGCGGGGTGTGCCACGAGTAGGTGGCCGTGTGGATGAGAGCCGAGCTGGGTCCTTCGGCGAGCCCGAGGAGCATTCTCGACACGACCAGGACTGCAAACGTGGCCGAGACCACCAACGGCAGCATCGCCAGGGCCCACACGAGAGACAGGGCGATGAGAACAGAGCGCAGGGACAACCATCTGTTCAGGGCTCCGGCGAAGAATCCGCCGATCGTGAATGCGAAGAAGAACAGGCTACCTACGAGCCCGATCTGAGCTGCACTGATGCCGAGTTCGTCTTTGAGGGACTGAGCGATGATGCCGAATGCGGCCTTGTCTCCATAGTTGACCACGTACAGAACGACGAGCAGCGCAGTCAGAGACCACGCCTTGCGTCGCGACTCGGTGCCAGACGCAACCGCTGCGGCGGGGGGAGAGGTGAGCTTGGGTGAGACCATGATGCTTCCTTGCGTCGTGGCGACTATCGTGACAATCGAACCTGCTTTTGTGAGGCCCATCACGAATCCTATTGAACGTTCGATAGAACTGTCAATCTATTGAGGAAAGCGCCATTCGGCGGGTGGGCCCGAGGCGAGTCGCCCCAGAGCTCGATGATGCACACCACCGGCCGACGACACCTTAGAGCCCGCTGACGACAGTTCATTGTCGGCACACGCAGGCACACGCCGACCACAGAAGCGTCAGGGTCGCTCGGAAGCCATTTCAGGAGCCATCAGCAGACAACCCGGCGGACCGAAGACGACCCAGCCGAGCGAGAGGAGTGGTTGCGAATACGCGTACTTAACATAATGTATATTATCGGCGTTATGACAGGAGGAGTGGAAACAAGTACCCGTTCACGTGCATGACAACACACAATCGTCGAGTATTGCCCGACAAGCCAAGCCGTGCGGGACCGTGCGCAGGCCGGTAGAGAATCCGATGTGCCTGTGTCAGGGTGGATACATATGGAGCGAACCCCCGGCGGACAGTCAGAGCAGAAAGCGACTGCTCGGTACGGTGCGGCCACGGACCGATGGCGTGGGCCCAAGGAGGAACTCCTCGGCCCGCCCCGGCGCAGTCGGCGAGCACAGTTCGTCGCCGCTGCCTTCGGGGTGCTGATGATCCTCTCCCTCATCCTGCCCGGCTTCGAGGACCGATCGGCCATGTCCTTGATGTTCAGTGGGCTCGCGGCCATGTTCTTCGCCGAGTTGCTTGATCCCAGCTTGCGGTGGTTTCTTATTGCTCTGCGACTGGGCGGTCCGCTCATCGCGCTGACCGGGTTCGTTCTGCAACTCCTGTGACGGTGCCAACCGTCGGACAGTAGAACCGCTGAGGGCTGTTTCGAATCACCGCGGCGGAGAATGCTCCCAGAACGGCAAAGGCCGCGGATGGCATACTCACCATCCGCGGCCTTCGGCTTGCTGCATGTCAGCAATCGACTCAGCTGCCGCCGAGTCCGACCTTGCCGTCATCCTTGGACCCACCATCGTCCTTGGAATCATCGCCGTCGTCTGCGGCGCCGTTGGCCTTCGTCAGACCGGCTTCCTCACCGCAGGTCGGCCATGCGCCTGGGCCCTGCTTTTCGAGGGTGTTCTGGGCGACGTCGATCTGCTCTGCCTTGCTGGCCTCGTGAGGCATGCCCTCACCGCCGAAGGCTTCCCATGTCTGCTGGGAGAACTGAAGCCCGCCGTAGTAGCCGTTACCGGTATTGATATGCCAGTCACCACCGGACTCGCACTCGGCGACCTTGTCCCAAACGCCACCCGAGGACTGAGCCCCTGTGGAGGCCTGAGCCGGGCCGGCCATTCCCGTCAGTCCGGCGGCGGCGACCGCGCCGGCTCCTGCAACGAGGGCGACCTTGCGGAGGCTTGTGCTGTAGAGGTTCACTGTGTCATCTCCGTAATACGACTGCATTTCGGTTCTGTTCTGTAACCCGGTCGTTACCGAGCCGTTATCCAATGTAACGGATCTGTCGTCACGAATGAACCAGAATCCAGTCCTCAGCCGTCATAATCGACACACAGAAGTCACAACGCGAACTGGGCGCTCATCCCCCGACATATGCCGTCAGGTGCTGTGCGGTCAACGACGCATCTGAGGCCGTTGCCGAGTCGACGAGCTGCTCCGGAGTGCCCTCGAACACGATTCGGCCACCATCGTGTCCGGCGCCGGGCCCGAGGTCGATGATCCAATCGGAGTGGGCCATGACGGCCTGATGATGCTCGATGACGATGACAGTCCTGCCCGCATCCGCGAGACGATCGAGCATCCCGAGCAGGTTCTCCACATCGGCAAGATGCAGTCCCGTGGTCGGCTCGTCGAGGATGATCACCTGTGCGGCATCCGCAGCCTTGGCCGACAGATGCGTGGCGAGCTTGAGACGCTGCCGCTCGCCACCGGACAAGGTCGTCAAGGGCTGCCCCAGGCTGAGATATCCGAGGCCCACCTCGGCGAGGTGGGCGATGACCTTGCTCACCGCAGGTATCCGCGACTCCCCTGCACCGAAATACTCGATCGCCGCCGTCACCGGCAGATCGAGCACCTCACGGATGTTCTTGCCGCCCAGCGTGTAGTCGAGGACTTCGGCCTGAAACCCCTTGCCCTCGCACACATCGCAGGGAGCCGACATTCCGGCCATCATCCCGAGGTCGGAGTAGATGATCCCAGCACCGTTGCAGACGGGGCATGCTCCCTCTGAATTCGCGCTGAACAGTGCGGGTTTGACTCCGTTGGTCTTGGCAAATGCCTTGCGAATGGGCTCGAGCACGCCGGTGTAGGTGGCCGGATTGCTGCGACGTGAGCCCTTGATGCCTGCCTGATCGATCATGATCACGCCGTCGCGGTGGCGCAGAGATCCTTCGATGAGGGTGCTCTTTCCCGAACCGGCCACACCCGTGATCGCAGTGATCACTCCCAGCGGGACATCGACATCGACGTCGCGCAGATTGTGGGCCTTCGCTCCCCTGATCTCGAGTCGCCCGGTGGGCTCACGGGTTGTGGCCTTCAGCCGGGTGCGGTCGTTGAGATGCTTGCCGGTGAGAGTGTCGCTGACGGTGAGTTCGTCGATGGTGCCGACGAAGCAGACCTCTCCCCCGGCTGTTCCCGCCCCCGGCCCCAGGTCGACGACATGATCAGCGATTCTGATGGTCTCGGGCTTGTGCTCGACGACCAGGACGGTGTTGCCCTTATCGCGCAGTGCGATGAGCAGCCCGTTCATCGCGGCGATGTCGTGCGGGTGCAGACCGATCGTGGGTTCGTCGAAGATATAGGTGACATCGGTCAGTGAGGATCCGAGGTGGCGAACCAGTTTGATCCGCTGCGCCTCTCCTCCGGACAGCGAACCGGCCGAACGGTCAAGGGAGAGATATCCGAGGCCGATGTCGACGAAGGCCTGCACATCTGCGACCAGCGACTCCACGAGAGAGCCGACTCCCCCGTCGTCGATCTGGGCGAGCCAGTCGAGGAGGTCGGAGATCTGCATGGCACAGACCTCGGCGATCGACAGCCCGGCCAGCCGCGAGCCGCGTGCCGCCGTGTTCAGCCGCGTGCCGGCACACTCGGGACACTGTGTGTAGACGACTGCACGATCGACGAATTCCCGCACATGCTTCTGCATCGCGTCGCGGTCCTTGGACAGGAAGGAGCGTCGGATCCGGGGAATGAGACCGTCGAAGGTCATATTCGTGCCGTTGATGACGATCTTCTCGTTCTCAGCGTGGAGGAGATTGTTCCTCTCCTCGACTGTGTAGTCGGCTATCGCCTTGTCGGGGTCGAAGTATCCCGATTCCGAATAGAACCGCACATTCCAGCCGCCCGGTTTGTATCCGGGAATCGTGATCGCACCCTCGTTGAGAGACTTCGACATGTCGACCACCTCGGCGATGTCGATGTCTGTGGCCGTGCCCATCCCTTCGCAGTGAGGGCACATCCCTCCGTTGACGGTGAAAGTCCGTCGTTCGACCTGTTTGTCAGCACCCTTGTCGATCGTCACGGCTCCCTTGCCGCTGATCGTGGCCACGTTGAACGAGTAGGCCTTCGTCGATCCCAGGTTCGGTTGGGCCCGCCTCGAGAACAGCGTGCGCAGCTTCGCATTGATGTCACTGACGGTTCCCACGGTCGAGCGCGGATTGGCTCCGATGCGTTCCTGGTCGACGATGATGGCGGTGGTCAGGCCCTCCAACACATCGACTTCGGGCCGCGCCATCGCGGGCATGAAGCCCTGGACGAAGGCGCTGTAGGTTTCGTTGATCAGGCGTTGGGACTCTGCGGCGATCGTCGAGAAGACCAGGGACGACTTGCCGGAACCGGAGACGCCGGTGAACACGGACAGTCGCCGCTTGGGAATGTCGACCGTGATGTCCGCAAGATTGTTCTCCCGGGCTCCCTGAACGCGGATGAGCTCATGGTCATCGGCTGGATGCGGCATGCCGATCAGCCGCGCTGCTGGATGCGGATCATGTTGCCGGCCGGGTCGCGCAGTGCGAAGTCCCGCAGACCATAGGGCTGGTCCATCGGCTCCTGGACGATCTCGGCTCCCCTGGCCTCCACCTCGGCGAAGGCCTCATCGACGTTCGTGCTGGCCAGCACGACGGCACCGTAGCTGCCCTTGGCCATGAGGGATTCGATGACGTCCCGCTCGCCATCGCTGATGGTGGGGTCGGTGATCGCGGGAGTGAGCACGATCGAAGTGTCGGGCTGGTCTGCGGGTCCCACGGTCAGCCACCGCATCTGCTCGGATCCGACGTCGAGGCGAACCTCGAAGCCGAGAACGTCGCGGTAAAAGGTCAGCGAGGCCTCAGCATCGGTGTGGGGCAGGAAGCTGGCGTTGATCGAGATATTCATGATCGTCATCCTAGTGCGGGTCACCCGGAGGGACTTCTCGATTCCTGACAGGTCGGAGAACATTCTTGACGATGAATGTGGGCAGATCGTGATCGCCGTCGACGACACCGTCTCGATACCGGGAGGGCGAGAGTCCGACGAGTTCGCTGAATCGGGTGGAGAAGGTGCCCAGGGACGAAAACCCCACGGCGAAGCAGATATCTGTGATCGACAGGTCACCGCGGCGGATCAGCGCCATGGAGCGTTCGATGCGTCGGGTCATGAGATACGAATAGGGGGACTCGCCGTAGGCGGCTCTGAATCCGCGACTGAGGTGACCGGCCGACATGTAGACCCCGGCAGCGAGTTCTTCGACATTGAGAGGTCGGTCGAATTCTCTGTCGATCCGATCGCGTACGCGTCGCAGAAGGACCAGTTGTTGCACAGGCACGTGGTCGTTCCCGGACGCGCTCACCCTGCGTGGACTCCCTGGGCCAGGGTCTCGCCCCGGAAGAAGGCGGGGTGCCTGCGGGATTGGAAGATCATGATGACCACGCCCAGGAGGAGGACTCCGATGCCCAGGACGAAGACCAGTCCGATGCCGAAGACGGACGACCCCGAACCGTAGTCGGGATCGAGGGAGTCGATCGCGGTGGTCACGAAGATCACCAGCAGTGTCACTCCCCCGACCAGCGGGAACAGGAACCTGAAGAAGAAGTTCTTCGCCCCTGCGAACAGCGACCGTCGGAAATACCAGATGCAGGCCAGGCCGGTGACACCGTAGTAGAAGCAGACCATGAGACCCAGGGCTGTGATCGTGTCCCACAGTGCGTTCTCCGAGAGCAGACGCATGACGACGTAGAAGATGATCGCGGCCCCCGCCGAGGTGACGGTGGCCACCGACGGCGACTTGTACCGGGGCGAGATGTTGCCGTATCTCTTCGGCAGAGCACCGTAGTGACCCATGGCCAGGATCGTACGAGACGGTGAGACCATCGTCGACTGCAGCGACGCCAAGGAGCTGGACAGGACGGCGATTGAGACGAGTACGGCGAAGGGCCCCATCACGGGTCCGGCGAGGGCCGCGAAGATGGATTCCTGGTTCTCCGGGTTGCCTGCGCCCAGACCGTCGGTGCCGACACCGGCGAAGGAGATGACGGCGACGGTGCATGCGAGGTAGATGATGACGATGGCGACGATCGTGAGCATCGCGGCCCGACCGGGAGTCTTCTCCGGGTTCTTCGCCTCTTCGTTCATCGTGATGACCGTGTCCCAACCCCAGAAGAGGAAGATCGACAGCGACACTGCCGCTGCGACCGTCGAGAAATCTCCGGCCTCGGCAGGGTTGAACCAGCCGAGTTCGACCGGGGTGGGATCGAATGCGGTGCCATTGGACACATGGACGAATGCCGCAATGACGAACCAGCCGAGGGCAAGGACTTGGAAGGCGACGAGCCAGACCTGGATCTTCTGGGTGGCCTCGACTCCGCGGTAGGAGATCCACGCGGCTGCGGCCGTGAGGACGATGGTGACCGGAATGTTGATCCACAGCACGCGGGTCAGGTCGGCGATCCCGGGGTCGGAGAAGATCTGAGCCAGGAGCAGGAACAGGAAGTCCACGGCCACGGCGGCCAGATTCGACAGCACGAGGACGGTGGCCGAGATCAGGCCCCAGCCTCCCATCCAACCGAGCCAGGGCCCGAAGGCGCGGGTCGCCCAGGTGAAGGTGGTGCCGGAATCGGGCATGGCGGTGTTGAGCTCGCGGTAGCCGAAGACGACGAGCAGCATCGGGACGAAGCCGATGAGCAGAATCGCAGGAGTGTGCACCCCGACCTGCGAGATCGTCGGCCCCAGGCCGGAGGTCAGCGTGTAGGCAGGAGCGATGCACGAGATGCCGATGACGGCACCGCCGATGGCACCGATCTTGCCTGCCGACAGCCCCTTGGAGCTCAGGCCCGAGCCGGAGGTGGCGGACACGCTTCCGGACGTGCTGGGTGGTGGAGTGGCCGAGGTCATCAGCTCAACCTTTCAGGCGTGATATCAGGTGCTCAGGATCTTATTTGCAGTGTCCTGCCCGATCCTGATGGCACCGTCGACGTGCTGGTAACCGTGGGCGGCGATGTCTGAGCTCGCGAAGTGGATGGGACCGACGGGGTCGTTCTGGAAACGCCCCCACCTGTGCAGTCCCCCGAGGTCGTAGCTTGTCGCATAGGCACCCCGGGTCCATTCCTCGGCGCCGAAGTCCGAAAGGTAGAACACCTCTGGTTCCAGGGCCTGCGGGCCGAGGTAGTCTGCGAGCGACTCGAGAATGCGCTGCTTCCGAGTGTCCTCGTCCAGTGCGAACATGGCATCGGCGTTGACGTCGGAGATGAATCCGACGAGAGTCCCCCGCTCCTCACCGTGGTTCGTGTTGTCGTAGACCTCCTGCACCAGCTGCCCGGCGCCGAAGCCGGTTCCGCACAGGCCGTCCTGACGCCAAAACGGTGTCGGGTACGTGGCATGGACCTTGATCACAAGGCCCATCGACTGGTGCTGATGGAAGATCTGCTGCAGTCGGGGCAGATGCGGGGTGTAGCTGATGCGCGAGTACAGATTGGGTGGGACGGCCACGATGACACTCGTGGCCGACACCTTCATCGCATCGGTGCCGACCGTGACGGAATCCTCGGACCATCCGATCGTGCGGACCGGGCTGTTCAGATGGACGACGCCCTCGCCGAGTTCGGTTGCCATCTGCTCGGAAACCGACTGCATTCCTCCCACGACGCGACGGTCGAGGATGAAGTGGTCATCGACGAGGTGGGAGAAGGATCCCGCCGAGGCGGCCATGAGGATCGCCTGCAGCGCGGAGAATGCGGTGGCGGGCTTCGTCAGCATTCCCCCGGCGATGAACATGCCGATGTTCGCGCACGCAAGCTCATCATCCGACTGGTTCCGGAGCCAATGGTGGAAGGACACCGAATCGAGTTCGGCAGCGTCTTCGGCCTCCCACGGAGCGGTGGCTCCGATGCGAGCGGCGAGTTCGTCGAGTTGGGCGATGAGGCGTCCCATCTCTGCTTGGGTCGACTCCCCCACCGGGAACATGTCGCCGTTGTAGACGGTGCGTGTGCCGTCTGGGGCGATATAGACGCTGTCGCCCTCCCGATGACGCTGGTAGGTTTCCTTGCCGAGCTCCTTGACGAGATCGAGGAGCGCGCTCTGGTCGGGTGAGATCCACTGGCCACCGATTTCGTACATCTGGCCTTCGATATGATCGGTCCATGTCCGACCGCCCACCCGGTCCCTGGCTTCCACGACGATGACGTCTCTGCCTGCTGCCTGCAGTGTCCGGGCCGCGCTCAGGCCGGTCGGTCCGGCGCCGACGACGACCACATCGCATGTTCGATCCGACATTGTGCGCTCCTTGGAAAGTTCGGCTTACGTGCTCAGAGTATCCAGGGATCATCGGCCTGCCAAGGCGGATCGAGGTTCGGCTGGGCAGGTGCGAATTCGGTTTCAGCGGTAGTCACGCGCGTCTGCGCCCGAGTCACGCTCCTTCGCTGCCATGAACGCCCAGGAATCTGGTCGAGAACCATCGATATCGTCGACGTCGTAGATATCTGCCAGATCGCTGCTGCTCTGAGTCGTCGTGTTGAAGCGGTGTCGATCGGGGTCTGCTGCCAACGCCACGACCGTACGACCGAGCAGGTGAGGAGTCTCCGAGATCGCGAAATCCGCGGGCGGCGCCTCACGGGTGGCATCAAGGGCGTCCTTCATCCATGTCTGTTCGTCCGTGTCGAACACGTCGAGCATCATCTCCGATCGCAACCACCCGGGACTGATCGCCACAGCTGTGCATTCCGAATCGGCCAGTTCGTGTCCGAGGCCGAAGGCCAAACGGCTCACGGCGGTCTTCGTCAGGTCGAGATAGATGCTCTGTCGATAGTGGGTCTCGTTGAATGCGTGCGTTCCGTCCGTGATCTCGATGTGCAGGCCTCCCGCGCTGCGCGTCAGCAGCGGCAGTGCGGCGTGCGCGGTGTTCAGGTGAGTGAGCAGACCCGCTTTCACCAATCGCATCTCGGCGGCGAAATCCGTGGTCCAGAATTTCTTGCCCCAGTCGACGTAGGCCTCTCCCCCGATGTCGTTGACCATGATGTCGAGGCGTCCCTGCTCATCATCGATCCGACCCACCACCTCGGCGATCTCCTTCGGCTGCAGATGATCGCAGACGAGCGCTTCGCCTTGGCCGCCTTCGTCGCGGATGAGTTCGGCAGTTCCGTCGATGGTCTCGACTCTGCCGTAGTCGGAGGGCCGCGCCGAGGTGGAACGTCCTGTGCAGTAGACGTAGGCACCGGCGCGGGCGAGGTCTCGGGCGATCGCGCGCCCAGCCCCTCGGGTGGCCCCTGCCACAAGGGCGACTCTGCCCATCAGTGAACGGTCGATGAATGGAATGAACTCGGGTGCTGCCGATCCGTTGTGTGAAGTCATGATGTCAGCATCTCGTGCCATCACTGACACGCTCTGTCAGTGTCCACGACTATTCTTGGTGGGCATGAAGGCAGCACGGCTGGTGACGGAGATCGTCATCCTCAGCGCGCGTACGCAGTCGATCACTGCCGCGTCGTTGGCCGAACGGCTCGAGGTCACGGAGCGGACTGTCTATCGCGACCTCGGCGAACTGTCTCGAATGGGCGTCCCCGTGGTGACGGAATCAGGTCCAGGTGGAGGTGTCAGCCTGCTCGGGACCTGGACCTCTCCCCTGACGGGCATGACCCGCGATGAACTCGACTCCGTCCTGATCGGAGGGCTCGCGGCCGCTGATCTCGGCTTGTCTGCGGAATTGGCGACCGCCCGGGAGAAGATCCTGTCCGAGACCGATTCGGTCCTCTCCTCGACTGTGCTCGTCGACGGACCCGATTGGTTCATGGCCAAAGAGAATCCGCAGGAGCTCACGGCCATCGTCATGGCGCTGCGCTCGCAGCGAGGACTGCGGATCGAGTACACGAAGGGTGCAGAGACCAAGGTTCGCACAGTCATTCCGCTGGGACTCGTGATCAAGTCCGGACGGTGGTATCTCGTGGCTCAGCCCCCGGGTGGCACGCCTCGCACATATCGCGTCGGTCGCATCGCTTCACTCACCGCGCACGGCATTTCGATGACACGGCCACCGGACTTCAACCTCGGCGACTATTGGATGAGGTCTCAGATCGAGTTCGATCGCTCGATCCGAGCGACGACGGTGAGACTGCGAGTCCCGACGTCCAGCCTGGTCGACCTGCGCCGCGCGGTTCCGGGACAGGTCACAGCTGAGGCGATCGATGCCGGCTCTGTGGCCGACCACGTGCATATCATCGAGCTTCCGATGGAACCACTCGAGGTCGCCGTGTCTCAGCTGATCACGGTTCCCGGAGCAGAGGTGATCTCACCGCGCGAGATCCGCCTGGCTCTGCACGAACGAGCACGACAGTCGGCACGGTGCAATGAACCCTGTTCACCGGCTGACACGGTCACTGAACCTGGTATTTACCGGTGATCTGTCCTGCTCCGACTCCGCCGACAGCCTCCATGGCAGCCTTGGACAGGTCGAAGCAGCGGCCGCCGTGGTACGGTCCGCGATCATTGACGCGCACCGTGACAGATTGTCCGTTGGCCGTGTTGGTGATCTTCACCTTCGAGCCGAACGGCAGCGTCTTATGCGCCGCTGTCAGCTTGTTGGTGTCGAAGATCTCCCCGTTGGCAGTCTGCTGGCCGTCGAATCCGTCTCCTCCGCCGTAGTACGACATCGGGCAGGAACCGGACTCTCCTGCGGAATCGCCCGACGTCGACGGACCGTCATCGGCGTCCGGCTTTGACTCCTTCGTGCCTGAGCCGCCAGTGGCGGATTCCTTGCTCGCTGTTTCCTCAGACGCGGATTCGGACGGTGTCGGGCTCGGCGTCTCGATTTTGGTCTCGAGGGAGATCGTGTCGGGCTTCTCTTTGGCCTGCTTCTTTGCTTTGGCCAGGAATTCGTCCGGCGACTGCGTCACTTCTGCTTCAGCGACGGCGGGACTTTCAGCAACGACCTGCTGGCCACCTCCTGTGCTGCCGGGAACCATCGCCAGGCTGGATGCGACAACCGCGGCGGTCGCTGCCGTGGGAACGATGAAAGCAGAGAGCACGGGACGTGAGCGCACCGCGGCCAGCACTCCTCCGGCCGTGTTCGCAGCACTCTGAGCTCGTTGCGGCGCATGTCGTCCGGACTTCCTCGACGCTTTGAGCGCAGTGAAGAGCGAACCCGTCGTTGTCGAACGGGGTGAAGAGTGTTTTCCCACAGTCAGTCCTTGTAGTCATCTGCCGGTGTTCACGGCACTCAGGAGTCGGGCTGGACGAGGTCACCTCAACACCGACTCCAAGTTATCGGATCGTTACCTGAGGATAGTCTAATTAAGAATCTGTTACAAAAGCAATGTGGCACGCTCAAATGAGCGTGCCATATGGGCAGGTGTCAGTTCACCTGTCCTTGCGCTTGACCAATCTGCGTATGCCGTCGGCACCAGTCGTCACGGTCTCTTCGGCCTTGCCGAAGGCACGTTCGACCTTCCCGCTGCGCACGGCGTCGTCGATCGCGTGGGAGACGGTGCCCAGCGCCTTCTTCACGTTCGTCTCGGTCGCCTCGATCAGACGGGGGCCTGAGGCTGCTTCGCGAGCGCTCTTCACACTGCTGCTGGCCGCGCCGTAGGCACGGGTGGCTGCCGAACGCACCTTCTCTGTCGGTGTCCTCTTGGTGGAATCGATGACGTAGTCAGGTTCGATCGGATCTTGTGTTCGGCTCATGTCTCCATGGTTGTCGACCCCGCCCGCCAGGTCAACAGCAACATAGGATTGGACCATGAATTCTCAGGTAGAGATCATCGCCCACAGAGGCGGGCAGTGGCCGGGCGTGAGTGAGAACACCCTCGAGGCGTTCACCGCAGCCCATCGGGCAGGCGCGGCATGGATGGAGACCGACGTCCACGCCTCCGCCGACGGAGTCCTGTTCGCCGCCCACGATGCCGATCTCGACCGCATCGCCGCACGCCCGCACTGCATCCGCGATCTCAATGCCGCTGAGCTCGACTCCATCGAGCTCAGTGCAGGGGGACGACTGCCGAGGCTGACCGCTCTCGTCGAATCGCTTCCGGATGTGTCGTGGAATATTGATGTCAAGGCCGCCCACAGCATTGCACCGATGGTCCGCATCGTCCGCAGCCTCCAGGTTGAAGACCGGATCCGGCTCGCTTCGTTCTCCTCCTCGACTCTGCGCAGGCTGCGAGAGGCCCTGCCCGAAGTCCGGACGTCGACAGGAGTCTCCGAAACCGCACTGTTCGCTCTGGGAGGCCTGCCCGGCGTGCCGGACTCCGGCCCCTGTCCTCTGCCTGCCGGGCTCGATGCCCTGCAGGTGCCGATGTCGTTCAAGGGCGTTCCCGTCGTCACCCGGAAGTTCGTGGCGCGGGCTCACCGTGCGGGGCTGCAGGTGCACGTGTGGACGGTCAACGACCTCGCTTCCATGCGCAGGCTCCTCGATCTCGAGGTCGACGGGATCGTCACCGATGACGTTCTCCTGGGGCTGCGGGAACTCTCGGCGTGGACCTGAGTGCTGGGAATAGGCGCACACGGTAGACTGTTGTCTCGTATGAGACGTCTGCAGTCGAGTCGGAAGGTGAGAGAGATATGAGCGAACGCAGTCTCCGCGGAACACAGTTGGGCTCACGCAGCCTGGAATCTGAAGAGGGCGTCGAACCGGCACCCCGCCAGATGGTCGAATTCGAGTGCGAGGACGGAACGAAGTTCAAGGTTCCCTTCTCGATCGAAGCCGAAGTTCCCTCCACCTGGGATTCGGGCATCCACGGCATCGGCGTGCGCGTCGGCGTCAACGATGCCGATGGGGAGCCGGGCAAGCACGTGCGGTCGCACTGGGACATGCTGCTCGAGCGCCGTTCGTTCGACGAACTTCAGGTTCTGCTCGACGAGCGACTCGCGGTGCGCCGTGGTGAGGTTCCTGCGTAGGCCTGAGCGCCGCAGAACCAGCCCACACGAGCACAGCTGAGCGAAGGCGGGGTGCAGGTCATCGGACCTGCCCCCCCCCGTAGTGTGTGCTTATAGACTGCCCACCAGCTACATGCTCTAACCGCAGTCGCCCATCCACC
>NZ_JAKDJU010000183.1 GCF_030453725.1 Brevibacterium picturae | reverse complement strand
ATCGGACAGCGTCTGCTGGACGGGATCGAACGGCTCGGCAACAAACTGCCCGAGCCGTTCACCCTCTTCCTCGGACTGTTCCTGATCACGGGAGCAATCTCGACCGGCATGGCCATGGCAGACGTCTCCGTGTCCATTCCCGGCAGCGACGAGACCGTTGCGATCAGGGGACTGTTCACGGGCGAGGGACTGTCGTGGCTGACGACGACGATGGGCGACAACTACATCGGGTTCCCGCCTTTGGCCACCGTGCTGCCGATCCTTCTGGCAGTGGGTGTGGCCGAGAAGTCGGGCATGCTCGCCGCAGCCGTGCGGATCGCCTTCGGCAAGAGCCCGCGCTGGCTGCTGCCCTATGCCGTCGGCTTCGTCGGCGTGGTCGGGTCGATCATGGCCGATTCCGCCTTCATCATCATCCCGCCGCTGGCCGCGCTCGTATTCAAGGCCGCCGGACGGCACCCGATGGCCGGCCTCATCGGCGGATTCGCCGCCACCGGTGCCGGGTATTCGACCTCGATCGTGCCGACCAGCCTCGATGCGCTGTTCGCCGGCATCACCACCTCGGTGATGGGGACCCTGCCCGGCACGGACTATACGGCCGTCAACCCGGTGTCGAACTACTTCTTCAACATCGTCGCCTCGATCGTGCTGGCGCTCATCGCCGGTTTCATCATCGACAAACTCATCGAACCGAACATGGTTCGCAAGGGCGTTCCGCGCGAGTACGCGGATGCCAAGGGTTCGGGCCTGGCCAAGGAATACCAGGCAAAGGACAACCCCTACGGTGAGAACGCCGTGTCTGCCGAAGAAGTCGAGGAATCACGGAAGGAGGTCAAGGCTGAACTCGAACCCGAGGAGAAGCGAGGGTTGGTGTGGTCCCTGGTCTCTGCAGTGCTGCTGACCGCGGTGCTGCTCTTCGGCGTGCTCGTTCCCGACTCGCCCTGGCGCAATGAGGACGGCGGATTCTTGCCGAAGTCCCCGCTGCTGTCCTCGATCGTCTTCATCGTCTTCGCCTATTTCATGCTCATGGGGGTGGTCTACGGCTTCGTCGTGCGCACCGTACGGTCAATGAACGACCTCGTGCGGATGATGAGCCAGTCGATCGTCGACATGATGTCCTTCCTCATCCTCGCCTTCATCCTCGGCCAGTTCATCGCGCTGTTCAACTGGACGGGGATCGGCTCGTGGATCGCCGTGGCTGGTGCTTCAGGGCTCGAGGCCATCGGACTCACGGGCTTCGCCGCAGTCCTCGGGTTCATGCTCCTGGCCAGTGTGCTCAACCTGTTCATCGTCTCCGGCTCCTCGATGTGGACGCTCATGGCGGCGGTGTTCGTCCCGCTGTTCGCGATCCTCGGCTACGAACCGGCCTTCATCCAGGCCGGATTCCGCGTCGGCGACTCGGCCACCCAGGTCATCACCCCGCTCAACCCCTACATGATCGTGCTCCTGGGCCTCGTGCGCCGTTACGAACCCAATGCCGGGCTGGGCACCATCATCTCGAGGATGGTGCCCTTCGTCATTCCGTTCTGGCTGGCCTGGGCGGCACTGCTGGCGATCTGGTTCTTCTTCGACCTGCCTCTGGGACCCGGCAACGGCATCTTCCTCGAATAGGCCGACGCCGAGGCGATCTCACAGCATCTGCGTGATGCCCTTACGCCAATCGGTGGTGCCGAGAGACTCGGCGAAGTCTCCGGACTCGATGACACAGGGGGAGTACCAGATCGGGGAGAGCTGATTGAGCTCGTACATCGACCGTTCGACGACCCCGGCGACGCGAGTCGTCCAACGGGGGAGGGCCAGGGGCCTTCTCGGCCTCGTGCCCACATGCTCGTGGGCGAACTCCGTGATCTCGCCCAGAGTCGGATTCGAGGAGGGAGCGATGAGCAGGCGATGCGTCCCCGCGGGGACGTCTTCGAGCACCTGTGCCGCGCGGATCATCGCGGCGGCGAGGTCCGCGATGACGGTGATGCCGTGGGCGACATCGGTGCGTGCAGGCACGATGGCCCGATGCCCTTTGGAGATCGGGGCGGTGATGCACATCTTCACCACGGACGACCACGGCTGCGCGGTGCTGCCGAGCAGGTCCCCGGCGATGACGCTGACCGTGGTGGCAGGGTGTTCGCGCCTGGCTTCGAGGAGGCTCTGGCGAATCCGTCCCTTGTCCTCGACCGGGGCGAACGGGGAGGACTCTGTGATCGCTTCACGAAGTCCGGCAAAGGCATAGACCGATTCGGGGAAGATGACGGGAATGCCCAACCGCGCCGCGGTGTCCATGATCGCCGAGTCGAGCCGAGGGAGGGTCTGCTCCCACTTCCGACTGTCGTAGGGAGCATGGGCACAGGCGAAGATGACATCGCTGGCCGCGGCGGCTTCGTGAAGCTGTGCACGGTCGGCTGCATCTGCGCGAATGTGGTTGGCCTCGGTGCCGACGCCGGGGCTGTGCAGTGCTTGCCCCGTATCGGTCCGCGCCTGGTTGCCGGCCGATGGCCGAACGTCGGTTGCCGTCCTACTGCCGGGCGCAGTTGCCGCAACCGGCGCCGAAGCTCTGCCCGAGCGGGTTGCGACTGTTGTGTGAATTCCTGTTGCTGAGAGTTGGGTGGCGATTTCTTCGCCGATCTGTCCATAGCCGATGATGAGTGCGGATTTCATGATGAGGGCCCTTCCCCTGGTGTGGTTCGGTTGAGTTGCCGAAAGCATCTCAGAGAGCGATGCTCTCTCAATGAGAGTAGAGCCATGCCAGCCGCATTTCAAGAGCAGTGCTCACTATTGTTATCTTTGCTCTCTCGCTCTAGGGTGGACGCATGACCAATTCGACTCCGCGTCAGCGAGCCCGGCTGGAAACCGAAGCCCAGATCACCCGCCTCGGGAATCAGATGCTCGACGCCGATGGCCTCGACGGGGTCTCACTTCGTGCGATCGCCCGGGAGCTCGGGATCGTCTCAAGCGCGATCTACCGCTATGTGAAGAACCGTGATGAGCTGCTGACCATCCTCATCCGTGACGCATTCACCTCGATCGCCGACGAGGTGGATGCGGCCTTGGAAGGCAACGAATCCATTCTCACCGTCGGGGTGACGATGATCGCGTGGTCGCGCAGGTACCCGAACCGTTGGGCGCTCATCTATGGCACACCGGTCCCCGAGTACCAAGCACCGCGGGATGAGACCGTGGTCCCCGGGACCCGGATCATGGTGACGCTGACGAACTTGGTCGCGAAGAGTTCTGTGGCACAGACGAAGATTCAGGTCCCACCCGCACACGCGCTGGATGCATTGCGTGAAGGTCTGCGAGAACTGGGACTGGAGCCCGGCGATCAGGTGATCATGCGTACTGTGACTGTGTGGGCGGCGCTCATCGGACTCATCAATGCTCTGCGGTTCGGACAGTTCGGTCCCGGGAACGAACGGGTCGAAGACGAGCTGATGCAGGGACTCGTGTCGACGCTCGGGCACTGAAGCAGCGTATGGGGCGGACCAGCGTACGGAGCGGAATCGACGAGCCGCTCATCCGTCGAGAAGCCCGCGGATGTCCTCGCCTGTGATCGTCGATGAGAATCCCTCACCCTCATTGACCAGGGAGTCGAAGAGCTGGGCCTTCTTCTCCTGCAGAGCCAGCACTTTCTCCTCGATCGTCTTCTCAGCGACCATCCGATAGACCATGACGTTCTTCGTCTGCCCGATTCTGTGCGCGCGGTCGATGGCCTGGGCTTCTACGGCAGGATTCCACCAGGGGTCGAGCAGGAAGACATAGTCGGCCTCCGTCAGCGTCAGGCCGAACCCGCCGGCCTTGAGGCTGATCAGGAAGACCGGTGCATCCCCGGTTCTGAAGTCGTCGATGACCGCGCCCCGGTTGCGAGTCGAGCCGTCGAGGTAGCAGTAGTCGATATTGCGGTGCTCGAGCTGTTCGCCGACCCGGGACAGGAAGGAGGTGAACTGACTGAAGATGATGGTGCGGTGACCTTCGGCAACCACGTCGTCAAGATGGGAGAAGAGTGCACTGAGTTTGCTCGATCCGATCGCTTCGTATTTCTCATCGATGAGGTATGGGTCGATGGCCAGCATCCGCAGGAGTGTCAGCGACCGGAAGATCGCGAAGCGGTTCCGATCCATGTCATTGATGAGGCCGAGGAGCTTCTTCCGCTCCTTCTGCAGAATCGTGTTGTAGAGGTCCCGGTGCTTGGTGCTGAGCTCGACGCGCAGGACCTGTTCCTGCTTCGGCGGCAGGTCGGCTGCGACGAGTTCTTTGTTCCGCCGTTTCATGAACGGTCGGATCCGACGTCGCAGCAGTGCCATTCCCTCCGGGGACTCGCCTGATTCGATGGGGGAGACGATCTCGCGACGGAACTTCTCGATACCAGGCAGCAGACCCGGTGAGGTGATCGAGTACAGCGACCACAGGTCGGTGAGAGAGTTCTCCATCGGTGTGCCGGTGATGGCCAGGCGGAACCGAGCCGGTATCGCCTTCGCCGCAGTGTGGACCTTGGCGGTCCTGTTCTTGACGAATTGCGCCTCGTCGAGGACGAAGGTGTCCCACTCGATCGACCTGAAGGCTTGTGCGTCGAGGCGCAGGATTGCATATGAGGTGATGACGAGGTCCGCGTCCTCGATCTCTTCGGCCAAGGTGGTCTTCCGCTTCTTCTCTGTGGCGGAGATGATGGCGACTCGAAGACCCGGCGTGAACTTCTCGGCCTCCGCACGCCACGTCGACATCACCGAGGTGGGCGCGACGACGAGGATGGGGGAGGCATTCGCATTCGTGTTCTTGATGTGAGTGAACAGGCTCAGTGCCTGCAGCGTCTTGCCCAACCCCATGTCATCGGCCAGGATGCCGCCGAGTCCGCTGGACCACAGGGCCGCCAGCCAGCTGAACCCCTCCTGCTGGTAGGGACGCAGCGTGGCTTCGACCCCGTCCGGCACGTCGAGAGCAGGAATCTCGCCGAGGTGGCTGAGCGCTTCGACCGAGCGTCGCCACGAGGCGGCGGCGGTGGATTCGTCGACGAGCTCGTCGAATTCGGCCCACAGATCCATGTGATAGCGCGAGAGGCGAGGTGAGTCCGGCTGCCAGTCCGCGATGACATCTGAGTCGGCGAGCATGCGACGAAACTTGTCGAAGAAGGGTGCATCGAGGGAGAAGTACGTGCCATCGGGCAAGACCATCATCGCAGCCCCCTGCGCCAACGCGACGAACAGGTCGGCGAAGCGCACCTGCTGTCCGGCGATCATGATGTGGAAGCGGATGTCGAACCAATCGCTGTCCTCAGCTTCGTCGGTCGACATCGAGACCAGTGGTGCGTCGGTGACTTCTCGATAGGCCGGGCGATCGCCGATCTCATGCACCTCGAGATGGTCGATGTCAGTCAGAACAGGCAGCAGTTTGTCGACGAGGACAGCTGTCTGCAGACCGTCGAGGTCCACGGTTGCTGCGCGGCGAACCTCGCTCGGCAGCGTCAGCGGCATCGAGGTTGCGGCAACGGCGGAGCTCAGCTGCGCGAGCACCCCGTCTTCGTGTTCGATGCTCCGGTCGCGGTCTGGCAGAGGCCCACGGTGGATGGGAAACGTTTGAACCGGGTGATGATAGTGCCACTCCCACGCCAGGTGCGCACCCCGGTC
>NZ_JAKDJU010000182.1 GCF_030453725.1 Brevibacterium picturae | reverse complement strand
GACTCCAGCCGGTCTGACTCCAGCCGGTCTGACTCCAGTTGAGCTGGGACAGGTACCTGCCACCACCTCGGCGCGCTGATACTACAGTGGTGACCAGGCGTCGAGAGTGGAGATCCGGCGTCGAGAGTGCTGACGTTGCGTCCCATGGCGCGGGATGAGCCGTTGACAGGTCGGAAGGGAGTAGGTCGTGGACGTTCAGGAAGCAGTTTTTCTCGCGCTCGACCTCACCGGCACCTTCGTCTTCGCGGTCTCGGGAGTCCTCCTGGCCGCCCGCCGAGGCTTCGACATCACCGGCGGTCTGGTTCTCGGTCTGATGACGGGCATCGGCGGGGGAATGATCCGCGACGTCCTCCTCGACCGGGTTCCCAACGCGCTCGGTCAGCCGATCTACCTGGCTCCGCCGCTCATTGCCACACTGCTCATCTATCTCATCGGCAAGCACGTCTCGCGTGCGCGCATCTGGATCGTGACCTTCGATGCGATCGGGCTCGCCATCTTCAGCGTCACCGGGACGACGATCGCCCTCGGCGCGGAGGCGAACTACCCGGCGGCGCTGCTCATGGGCGCGCTCACTGCCTGCGGCGGCGGGCTCATGCGCGATGCGGTGGCCAGCGAGGACCCGGCGATCTTCATCGGCACCGATCTCTACCTCATTCCTGCCCTCTTCGGAGCCGGGCTGACGATCCTCGCCGAGGTGACAGGACTTCTGGGCGGAGTGGTCTCGTTGGTCATCGCGGCCGCTGCCTTCGGCTTCCGTATGCTCGCCTGGAAGCTGCAGTGGCGGGTGCCGCAGCCGATGCGGCAGTGGTCCTATCGGGATACCGGCCGCCGGATGAAGAAGCTGCCCTCGGTGTTCCGGAAGCCTGACTGAGGGCAAATGCGCGTCGAAACATAGACGGTCACCTCCCTGCCTGCAAAGATGAAGATATGAGCACAGAGCCGCAGACGCAGTGGACCGACGACCCGGCACCTCTTTTGGCGGCAGGCAGCGGTTTCCGCCTCGACGCCGTCAGCCCACGCTCGACCCCCGGCTATGGCGGCAACAAGAAGTCCGGGCGCAAGGACCTCAAGGCCTGCATCCCGGAACTCGGTGAACTTCAGGAACGGCTGTTCGCCGCCCACCATGACGAGAAGTCCGGGCCGGCGGTTCTCCTCGTGCTCCAGGCAATGGACACTGCCGGCAAAGGGGGAATCGTGCGCCACGTCGTCGGCGCGGTCGATCCCCAGGGCGTCGAACTCGCCGCGTTCAAGGCACCGACCAAAGAAGAACTCGCCCACGATTTCCTGTGGCGCATACGTTCGCGTGTGCCTGGCCCAGGAATGATCGGTGTCTTCGACCGCTCCCACTACGAAGATGTGCTCATCGGCAAGGTCCGCGCGCTCGCCGATGACGAGGAGATCGAGCGTCGGTTCGATGCCATCAATGACTTCGAAGCCGAACTCGCCGAGGCGGGTGTGCGCATCATCAAGGTCATGCTCCACATTTCCCCGGACGAGCAGAAGGACCGGCTCATGGAGCGTTTGGACCGACCGGACAAGCACTGGAAGTACAACCCTGGTGACGTCGACGAACGTCTTCTATGGCCCGACTACATGCAGGCCTACCAAACGGCGATCGAGCGCACCTCGACCGAGACGGCACCCTGGTACGTCGTGCCCGCCGACCGAAAATGGTACGCACGATTGGCGGTCCAGCGGCTCCTGTTGGATGCACTCAGGGACATCGACCCGCAGTGGCCGGACGCAGACTTCGACATCGACGTCGAACGGGAACGGTTGGCCGAGAGCTGAGCCACCGCCTCGGCGACGGTGATGCTCAGCTGCGGCGGGCCATGATCAGTCTGCGCTGGCCGCATGAGGCTCAATCGCGGCGGATGCTGAAGTCGACCTTGGTCGGGTGCTCGACGGTGCGGGAGACTGTGCAGTACTTGTCATGGGAGAGGCCGACGAGTTTCTCGATCTGAGAATCCGCACGCTGGCCGTCCTTGTCGTCGGGGAAGGCCAGGTCGAAGTCGAGATGGACGTTGTCGACTCGTGAAGCACCGTCCTCGTCGATCTTGTCGGCTGTGGCCGTGACGTCGAAGCGCGTCGGCTCGGTGCGCCTGCTGGTCACGGTGTCGACGTCGATCGACGAGCAGCCGGCGACCGCTGCCAACAGCAGCTCGACCGGAGTCATCAGGCCTTCGCCCCGGCCGAATTCGATGCTCGCCCCACCCGGTGCCGTGGCGCGGTAGTGGTTCTCGGCGATTCTGGTCAGTTCGATGTTGCGTGTGTCTTCGCTCATGGACTCATGATGTCAGTTATTGCGCCCTGGTGCCGAGAAGTCGACGTCTGCGGCCTCCAGAACCTGAGCGACTCGTCCTGGTCCCGATTCGAAGCTCCAGTAGAGATTCGTATGGGAGACCACCTGCTCGGGTGGTGGTGCTCCCCACTCGCTGAGGTCCTCCGTGGTGTGAGCGTCGGAGACGAGGGTGAAGTTGTAACCTCGGGCGAATCCGCCGTGGATCGTCGACCTCACGCAGGCGTCGGACTGGGCACCGGTGACGACGAGATGGCCGATGCCCTACCTCGGCGGGATGCCAGGATGCGGCCATGACTCCGGTCTGGACATCGATGACGATGAGGGCGGTGTTCGCGCGTTCGGCGGCGAGCGGCTGGCCGTCGGCGGACAGGGCGCCGGGGATGCTCCGAGAGTTGCCGGGTGCGCTGGGCGAATCGGCGGGATTGTCGGCAGTGGATGTGCTCTGGGACATCTGATCCTCCTTGATCACTTCAATGGTGACCCTATGTGGGGGCGCATTCAAGGGAATCGGTCACGAAAATGGTGTGAGCGCCTCGGCGACGTCGGGTCCACGCTTCGGTATTGCGGCCTCGATCGGGGAATGGTGGTGCCAGAATGGGCGGGTGAGTGATCGTGATGACGAGGCGGCAGTGAGTCCGGAGCCTCCCCGCAGATTCGGGGTGCTGCGCAGCTGGAAGACTGCCCCCTACCTGGTGGGGTCGGGCATGGCGATGATGGGCGACAACATCGAACACGTCATCACCTATTGGGTGCTGTGGCAGGAATTCGAGTCCCCGGCCCTCGTCGGATTCCAACTCATCAGCCATTGGCTGCCGTTCCTGATGCTGTCCGTGTACGCGGGGTCCCTGGCCGAGCGCTTCGACTGTCGGCGGCTGATCCAGATCGGCCAGGTCATGTTCATGTTCGTGTCCCTGTGCTGGGGCATATTGTTCCTCACCGACTCGCTCCAGCTCTGGCAGGCCTGCGTGCTGCTCGTCATCCACGGCCTGGCCGGCTGTCTGTGGGGGCCGGCCGAGCAGATGATGCTCCACGACTTCGTTGAGCGTGAGGAACTGCCGAGCGCTGTGCGGATGAATGCGACCTTCCGCAGCCTCGGCATCCTGTTCGGGCCTGTCGTCGGTTCGGCACTTCTGCTCGCCTTCGGCCCGACCTGGGGCATCTTCATCAACATCGTCTTCTACCTGCCGCTGACGATCTTCCTCATGCGCACACCCTTCACCGGTCACACCCGCAGCGGCGGCGCACGCACGGCCAGGACCACCCTGGTGCGCTCGCTCAAGGTCCTCGCCGAGGTTCGTCACAACAGGTCGATCATCGGCATGCTGCTGCTGGCCGCACTCGCCTCGATCACGATCGGCGCGGTGCTCCAGACCGCGATGCCGGTCTTCGGCGACATCCTCACCGGTCCCGGCGGTGACAGCGACTTCACCTATGGGCTGCTGCTCTTCGCCCTCGGCGCCGGAGGTGTGCTGGGCGGATTCTTCCTCGAAGCCACCGGGTGGGTCAGACCGACGCCGGCGGCCGCCGCGGTCGCTGCGGCCGGACTGGGAGCGAGCTCTGTCGTCTTCGCCTTCACTTCGCACCTGTGGCTGGCGCTGAGCGTGCTCGTCCTCGCCGGCGTCTGCAAGATCACCGCCGAGTCCACGGAGATGGCGATCATCCAGCTCGAAGCACCCACCGGGATCCGTGGCCGAGTCATCGGCTCCTATGCGACGTTCGGCCCCGGAATGCAGACCTTCTCCGGTGTGACGGTCGGCGTGCTCGGCACGATCGCGACGATCCCGCAGGCCGTGACGATCGGCGGCTCGGTCCTGGCCCTCGGCGCGATCGGGATCGGAGTGTATGTGCTGGCGGGGCGGGGGCGCGGCGTCGGGTGAGCGGTCAGGATCTGTCCTCGGCCGGAGACGACGCGCCAGCTGAACGACTGAGGCGTACTGAGCCACCTTCCGGTGGCTGGGCAACCCCAGGAAGGGTTGCCCAGCGACCGGAAGGTTGCCGGTCGTAAGGCTTAGAGCCGCCCGCTCACGTGACGGCGCCGCGGACCTGATGCTGAGGGGAGTCCCAGATGCGGTTGTCGAGGATGTCGCGCAGAGCCTCGACGGTGTCCCAGACGTCTGTGAAGCCGATGTAGAGCGGAGTCAGCCCGAAGCGCAGTACCGATGGTTCACGGTAGTCGCCGATGATGCCGCGTTCGATGAGCGCGCTCATGACCGCAAAACCCTCCGGGTGGGTGATCGAGACCTGCGAGCCACGGTGGGCATGTTCGCGCGGGGTGACGACCTCGACCGGGTGATCGGACAGGCGTGTCTCGACGAGGTCGATGAACAGGTCGGACAGTGCGAGGGACTTCTGCCGAACTGCGGCCATATCGGCCCTGTTGGAGATGTCGAGGCCCAGCTCGGCCACTGACATCGAAACGATGCCCTGCGTGCCTGTCAGGTAGCGGCGGATGCCCTCTGCCGGCGCATAATCCGGCGACATTTCGAAGGGCTTCGCGTGGCTCCACCAGCCCGACAGTGGTTGCGAGAAGCCGTTCTGCAGCTCCTCGGAGACCCAGATGAAGGCAGGCGAGCCGGGCCCGCCGTTGAGGAACTTGTAGGTGCAGCCGATCGCCATGTCCGCACCCGATCCGGCCAGATCGATTTCGAGCGCGCCGGCCGAATGGCACAGGTCCCAGATCACCATGGCTCCTCCGGCATGGATCGCCGAGGTGGTTGTTTCCATGTCGAAGAGCCGACCGGTGCGGTAGTTCACGTGGGTGAGCACGACAAGGGCCACCTCGGCGGTCATCGTGTTCGGGAATCCGGCGGTCACCTCTTCGTCGTCGACGAGGCGAACTTCGTAGCCGTCGTCCAATTGCTCCGCCAGCCCGTGGAGCATGTAGATGTCGGAGGGGAAGTTCTCCCGTTGGGTGAGGATGATCCGACGCTCCGGTGCTGCTGCGGACTGCATCTTCAGCGCCGCCGAGGCGGCCTTGAACAGGTTGATCGAGGTGGTGTCCGTGACGACGGTGCTGCCGGTCTCACCGCCGACGATGCCCGCGACCTTCTCACCCAGCTTCGCCGGCAGGTCGAACCATCCGGCGGTGTTCCACGAGCGGATGAGGCCGGTGCCCCACTCGTCGGCGATGACCTCCTGAGCGCGCTCTGCTGCACCTTTGGTCCGTGCGCCGAGTGAGTTTCCGTCGAGATAGATCGTCTCCGGCGGGAGGATGAACTCGTCCCTGAAGGCACGCAGGTCATCGTCGCGGTCGAGTCGTTCGCAGGCTGAACGATCGAGTGTGGCGCTGAGTTCGGGAATCGTCATGGCTCACCTTCATCGGGTTGGTTGGGGCGGTTCAGGTCGGTGGGCGGCGTCG
>NZ_JAKDJU010000181.1 GCF_030453725.1 Brevibacterium picturae | reverse complement strand
CGGTGCTCGGTTGCTCGGTGCTCACTTGGAAGTCTCCTTGTCGGCGCGCAGCTTCTTGGCACGCAGTCGTCGAGCGACGATGGCCCGCGCGACGTCGCGGTACTGGGCCGCCCGATGCATCTGGGCCTTGAGGTCCTTGCCCGTGACACGGTGGTGCAGGTCGCATTCGACCTCTTCGACGCGCATCCCGGCATTGACGACGTCGATCGTCATAGCCGTCTCGACGCCCCAGCCCGCAGCGAAAGGCAGCGCTGCGTCGAAGGCCTCACGGCTCAGGCAGCGCATCCCCGACAGAGGCTGTGTCGCGTCGAATCCGCTGAGTTCGGCGATGCCCTTCTTCGCGAGTCCGACGACGAAGCCGAACCCTCCGCCCTGGCGCTTCTGCGCCGGCAGGATCGCGATCGTCATATCGGCCCGGCCCGCCAGAACCGGTGCTGCGAGCGGGGCCGTGCCCAGGGCCGAATCCTCCAGGTCGCCGTCGATGAAGAGGAGAGCGCGGTGCTCCGGGTGCTGGCCGGGATCCGAATCGGAGATCTCGCGATTGCGGATCGCGAAGGCGCCGGTCATCATGGCGGCGGCCTTGCCCTTGTTCTTGCGGTGAGTGACCACCTCGGCGCCGGCCCTGCGAGCACGGACACCGGTGTCGTCGGCGGAACCGTCATCGACGACCATGATGATGTCGACACCGGGGATCTGCTTGGTGCTTCTCACGGTGGCTGCGATCCGATCGGCCTCGTTCATCGCGGGGATGATGGCAGCGATCGCTCGCGGGGCTGTCTCCGAGTCTGGGGTGCCCTGCGTGGAGGCGTGCGGGTGGGCAGGGTTCGACTGTTCGGGCATGGAAACTCTTCTCCTGTCCGGCTCACCCACCGGCGAGCTCGTATCGAGACTCGCCGGTGGCCGGGTCGACGGAACTCAGTGGATGGTCAGCTGACGAGCGACGATTCCCGATCGCGCGCGGCGTGCCTCGGTGCTCAGGGGCTCGGACGAGTTCACGGCCGCGTCGAGGCGCTTGCCGAACTCGGCGATGGGCTCTTCGACGTCGTCGACCTGCGTGCCGAATTCGAGCTCCCAGACGGGGACGATGATTCCGTGTGCCCGGAAATAGCCGAGGAACGTGCCCGGCCCGCCGAGGTCGTTGAGCCCGTCGACCTGCAGGCGCGCGAGCGCATCCACGATCGAGTCCTCGCCCTCGGGGCGTGCCCAGCGGACGTAGGTGCGGCCCGACATCTCGGTCCAGTACGCGGACTTCACCGAGGCGATCTTCTCCGTCGGCGAGACGGAGTCGTTGGCCTGTTCGAGAGCCGCCGCGACATCGGAGTCCGTCTCGGCCTCGGGCAGCTTCCAGTACTCGAAGGTCTCGAGCACTCGGATGTCGAACGGGTGGTCGGTGTCGAGGATGTCCTGCAGACGCGGACCCTGACCGGGTTCGGTGGTCGCGTCGATCGTCGTGCCCGGCTGCGCCTCGGCGGCGGCCAGGATGCCGTGGGCGACATCGCGGGAGGCATCGGTCGAGGACACCGGCACCTGCATGCCGGCCAGGAGCTCACCGTCTTCACGGTGCCAGGCCTGCCACGCGGCGGGCAGCAGCGAGGTGATGGTGATCTCCTGACCACCGAACTCCTCCTTCAGCTTCGCCGAGGCGGTCGCGGCCGGCACCAGCTCGCGCAGGCAGATGAGGTCCGCCTCGAACGGCAGGCCCTCGAACGGACGTGCGACGAAGGCCGTGGCCTGTGCACGTGCCAGACGCTTGGCAATGAGATCTTCCTTGGAACGCTTCGACTTCTTACCCATGGAAAGCAAGTCTAGTCGGTCTGGCGACTCAGGACGCATCCGGTTCGCCGCGCCGAATCAGCGCTGCTCGGCGACCGGGATGAAGTAGCGGGTGGTGTTCGATTCGTCCATCGTCACCTGCAGTTTGTCACCCGGGTGGGGGAAGGCTGATCTCTCGGGATTCTCCGGCGTGAGTCCCAGGTTCTCCAGGCGGATGATCCCATGTCGGCCGACCTCGTCGGCGGCCAGGACGTAGGAATGATTGAGTTCGCGGATGGTGACCTCGATCGACGGCACCTCGGCCGCGGCGTCGACGTTCGTCACGGTCCGAGGCGGTGAGGCGTTCGCCATTCCCAGATAGGCGCTGACATCGTCGGCGATGTAGCCCGCAACGGCATCGGCCTGGGCCAGGAGACCGGAGAGGATGACGGAGAGCCGCTCCTGCTGGGCATCCGACTTCAGTGCCTGACCGGGTTTGAACAGGTGCTCCTCGGCGAGCACGCACCAGGCATCCTGCATGACTGTGCGCAGCTGCAGCTCAACGAGCACCGAGGGCTCGACGTCGAAGGGGACTTCGACGATGATGTGACGCCCGCGGTAGCCGGAGGGCTTGGGATGGGCGGAATAGTCGCGCACCTCGGCGACGGAGAGATTCGACTCGTCATTGCTGTCGGTGAGGAGGTCCCACAGTGCCGACTGCTCACGTTCGGTGCGGCAGACGGCACGGGCCCCGACGACGTCGATGACCTGGTTCTCGACGTCGACGGCCTCATGGATCTCGTCATTGGCATCGGCGAGCTTGCGGCGCAGCTTCTCCCCGGCCCGAAGTCGGTCCTTGATCCGTCCGTGGCCGATGGTGACTCTCTCGCCCGACAACAGCGCGGAGCCCGAACATACGGACTCGATCCAATCGTTGACCGTCTCCAGGGCGGCCCTCCATGTCGATTCGCGCCTTTCGTAGGCTTCGTCGACCAGTTCGCGGACTGTTGCTGACATCCTCGTCACCTTCCTAGCTCCTGTTTCAACTTCACCAGAAGACGAGGTGGATGTCCATGCTTTCCACGCGAATGATGCGAGCTTGTCTCAGTGATCGATGGGAAGGTACCCGTATTCGTAGCCGCGGGCCAGCGCATCGCGGCGATTGCGGACGCCGAGGCGGGCGTAGAGGTTCGACAGCTTGTTCTTGACCGTGCCTTCGACGAGGCGCAGCTCAGCTGCGATCGCGGACACCGATGACTGGGCGTCAAGCAGAGCCAGCAGCTGCCTCTGCGATGGGCTGAGCAGCGCGTGACCGGCACGGAGGCGCAGTGTCTCGCCGAGGTCGAGGAGCCGCTGACGCAGCCATTCGCCGGAGCGGAGACCATCGGATCGGAGATCTTCTGGCCAGCCGATGGAACCGTCGCCGAGGCGGGCGTTGTCGGCAGCGCCGACGACCCGGGCGTTGTCTGCTGCGGCGACGACCTCGTCATCGCGGTTGTCCTCGGAGCGGGGGCTGCCATTGCGGTCGTCCTCGGGATGAGGGGCGTCATCTGGTGCGTTGTCGGAACGAGGGCCGTTCGTGAAGACTGGTGCGATCAGATTCCATTCGGCGGCGCTGGAACTGCGCTGGATCAGCTGATCGCGCAAGGGCTTGGGAACCAGCGCGATAGGGGTGAGGCTGGCGGTGATCCGGCAGTACTCGAGCGTGTCGACGAATACGGAATCCGACTCGACCAGCTCCCCTTTGCCCAGCAGACTGGCGGCCTGGACTGCTCGTGCGGAAGCTTGGGTGTGCAGGTCGAGTGACTTCTGAGACAGAACTCTGTTCGCCAGGTGTTCCGCAGTCCCGTGTTCCCCGATGGTCAGATGGAGTTGGGCCCTGGCCAGGTTGATGAAGGGCGATTCGGAGTCGGTATCGAGCAGGACGTTCTGCGCGAGGTGAGTGTGGCCCTGCGCCAGATGGAGTCGGACCAGCATGAGCTGCAGAGTGTGTCGCAGGATCCCGTCGGCAGGCAGGGACGAGCGGTTGGCGTCGATGCCCTGTTGCAGGCGCTTGCCCTCGATTCCGACATCGTTGCGCAGAATTCCCAGCAGCGATCTGTACTGAGCGACGCCGATCCACGAGTGATGTCCCAATGAGGGGTCGGACAGGCGGGCGGAGTGCTCACCGGCTGCGTCGAGATCCAAGGCGTCCATGGCCCGAATCATGCGCGCCAGCGTGTAGGCCGTGAGTGCGTGGGGACTGGAGAATCGGGTTCGGTCCATGAGCTCGTCGAAGTGGCGCAGGTGCACGTCGCTCGATGTTCCGTTGCCGAGCATCGCGTGTGCCAGGGCGCTGTAGGCATGCGCCGGGAGCAGGAGATAGGGCGACGACGTGGTCGCGAGTTCGGTGATGACGATCGATCGGCGCAGCAGTTGGACGCTGTCTGTGAACTTGCCGACGAACACGGTGGTGATTCCGTGCTCGAGGTGGAAGCGTGCTTCGCAGAGCCGGCTCGGGGTGGTGCGAAAGTGCCGACTGTCGTTGATGAGCTCACCTGCCGATTGCGCAATCTGAAGGCCCTGGTCCGACTGCCCGAGCAGTTTCCGGCGTCGCATCGAGGCGATCGCCATGATCATGATGTCGTCGACGGTGAAGTCGCCGTCCTTGATTCTGTCCAGCTGCGAGTCGAGCGTCGGGACCGCTGCATGCTCGAAATCGACCTGGTTGAGAACAGTCAGGGCATCGCCGCTTCCGAGGCGTCGTCTCACCTCGTCGACCTGCAGACTGTCGCCCATGGCTTCGGCCAGCACAGCCGACTTCTGTCCCTGTGCCTCGGGAACCTTCGAGAACGCCTCGATCGTCGAATCGAAATGATCGGCCATGAGCGCATGGCCCCGGTCTGCCCAGAGATCTGTGAGCGCGTTCCACTCTCCGGCATCCGCGACCTGTCGGAGAGCCTCGTCGAAGCCCTCGGAGTGATAGGCGGCAGGGGCGCTCAGCCAGTCGGCGGCACTGGCACCCAGTGCTCGTCGGGAGCGTGATTCACTGTGCCGATCCCTGGCGTCGTAGAGGCGTCGCATGATCGTTCTCAGCACCGGTGGAATCGTGTGATGGCCGGTGCGGTCCAGGGCTGGGAGCAGCAGTCCGTCTTCGACCAGATGCGCTGCGAGGTCAGCGGCGTCGAGCGGACCGGAATCCTCCGGATCGTTCGGGATGGCGAACGATCCCAGGTGGGGCATGGCTCCCGCAGCGATTTCGAGGGTGTCGGTGTTGATGTCGCGCATGAATGAGAGCAGATGAGCAAGCCTCAGTTCGGGGCTGTCCGGAGCGTGGCGTCTGATCTGAGTCAGAACGTCGGTGGCCAGGAGGTCCGAGTAGCGGTCGGCGTCGACCGCTGAGAGGTCGTGCCCCAATGACTCGGCGCCCTGCAGGACGGCCTGGCCCGCTAGGAGGTGGCCGGAGGTCTGCAGGAACAGGTTCTTCCACGAGGCATCGGGCAGATCGGGTGCGAATTCGGCGAGGCGGGTCGCGAACGAGTGAGCACTCGTCGCGCGTTCGCCGGGGAACGGGCCGTCACCGGGCAAGGGGGAGGGCGCGGTGTGGTCAGCGGAATCATGCATGGTTGGGGACCTCTGGCAATGGGGATGCGGGGATATGGGGATTATCTACCATTAGGTAATGTATCTGATTTCTTTGTCTGAAGTCTGATTGCCCAATGTGATGGCTATGTGATTTTCACGGCTATGTGATTTTCACTCAGCCCGTGCTCAATAATGATCGCGCGCTCTATCAGGGGAGTTGGCAGTGACGCGTTATCTTTAAGGATCACCGTTGAAGTGGTGTTTCGTCAACATTGATCTGTATCGACCTGCGGGTCGTCAAAGCGGTCGTGGGAAGAGGGCCGCCTGCACGATGAGGGGGTCCGAATCGGCAGCGGGCGACC
>NZ_JAKDJU010000180.1 GCF_030453725.1 Brevibacterium picturae | reverse complement strand
CATCTGCACTGTGAACCGACGTCGGTGATGGAGGCTCTCGCCGCCGGCGTCGATGTCACGCTCGGCATGCTTCTGTGGCTGCTGGCCGCGGGCGTGCTGGCCGGGTGGATCGATGCCGTCGTCGGAGGCGGGGGTCTGATCCAGCTTCCGGCACTGCTCCTGGTCCCGGGCATGACTCCGGTCCAAGCGGTTGCCACGAACAAAGTGGGATCGATCGCGGGCACGACCGCCTCGGCGGTGACCTATCTGCGTAAGATCACGCCAGATCGGTCGGCGACGATCCCTGCCGCGGCCACGGCCTTCCTCGGAGCGGTCCTCGGCGCCAAACTCGCAACACTGGTCCCCGGCGAACTCTTCACTCCGCTCATCCTGGCCGCCCTCATCGGGGTCGGACTCTTCACGGTCATCAACCCCAGCCTCGGCGCCGATGCGACCCTCCGGTTCGGAGAGTCTTCGAAACGACACCACGGGCTGTCTTGGCTGATCGGCTTGGTCATCGGCACCTACGACGGTGTGCTCGGCCCAGGCACCGGTTCCTTCCTCGTCATCGCATTCGTCACGGTCATCGGATTCTCGTTCCTCCAGGCCTCGGCCACGGCGAAGGTCATCAACTGGGCGACGAACTTCGGAGCCCTCGTGTATTTCATCCCCGACGGCCAGGTCGTATGGGCGCTCGGCCTCGTCGTGGCTGTGGGCAACGTCCTCGGCGGGATCGTCGGGGCCCGCACGGCGCTGAAGCAGGGGTCGGGGTTCGTTCGAGTCGTCTTCGTCGTCGTGGTCTCTGCGATGATCCTCAAACTCGGCTACGACGTGATCTCCGGCCTCATCCACTGACGACCGCCTGATCTCGACTCAGCAACCGTTCGGTCGCTCAGCAACGTTTCTACGGGTTGCCGAGCGACCGGACGGTTGCTGACCAGAGAGCGGTCGAGAGCGTGAGCGCACTGGGCCGCCGACAGGCAGTCCGGCGGTGCTCAGCCGATCGGCTTGAGGGCGTGGGCATTGACGCCGGCGACGTCGGCACCCGACAGGGCGCGTGCCACCCACAGGGAACGTGCCGCATCGGCCAAGGCCTCGGTCGCCCCGCTGCGGGCCGACCTCAGGTACCAGAACATGTTGGAGATTTCCCGGGCGACGGCCGCACCCATCCCGTATTGCGGGTCCATACCTGCGCACAGAGCGAGGTCGGAGGCGAAGCCGCGCAGCCACGCCGCCTGGGCCTGCGGATGCTGAGACGGGATCTCCACGAGACGATTCCACAGCACCGGCGCCAAAGTGTAGGCGGTCGGCCCCGACAGGGGCTGCGGGTCGATGGCCTTCCACGTCGAGATGCCGACGGAATCGGGGTTGCCGGCGAGGATGTTGTAGTAGTGCAGATCGGCGTGGATGAGCCAATTCTCCTCAGACGCAGCCAGCGTGTGCATCCAATTGCGCGCGAACGAGAGCAGGAGCGAGTCACCCCGGACGGCCTCGGACCAGCCGCTGAGCAGACCGGCATCGGCGTCGAAGGTGTTCAACCATCCGGCGGCCACATCCTGGACCCGCAGGAACTCCGTCTCCGCCGGAACCTCCAGAGAGCGCTGCAGGGCTCCCCACACCGGCGGCACATCGGCCAAAGGCAGGACGGAGAGATTGTCGTTCGTCCGCAGTCGTTCCTGCAGCGTCACGCGGAAGCTGTGATCGTCCCTGATCACCCGGACGGCGCCGTGCCCGTTCCACATCTTCAGCGCCCGCAGCGCCTGCGCATGCGCGGCTGTATGCGCCGAGGTGGGGGCCGCAAAGCGCAGAACACCCTGATAGTTCTCCTGGGTCAGGACCGGAATGACGAGGCTCTCGCACCCGGCCCACGGCGCGCCGGGGGCCTCGTCGAAGTTCAGCTGCCACCGCTCGGCGAGCTCACTGGCCATGAAATCCAAGGCCGCGACCCAGGAAGTGGTGCGGAACTCGCCGATGATGTCGCGAGTGGCGTTGTACAGGACAGGTGGGACCTTCACTCCTTCGCCTCCGCCTCTCCGGAGTCCCCGGAATAGGTATAGCGAAGCACCTGTGGGCTGGCGAAGACCGCGCGCGCCTGGGCCGATTCCCACAGCCGCAGAGCCGCTCGCGCATCGGTCTGCAGCCATGGCAGCAGAGCCGCGGCGATTCCGTCTTCAAGCGACAGAGCCAGCTCCTCGGCGGTCTCCGGGTCGGTGGGGCTGGGGTCGAGCTTCCACGAAGGAGCAGCCGGGTCGGCGTTCTTCTCGCCGAGCATTTCGAGCATCTCCCCGGCCAGTGCCCCCAGGGATTCCAGGCGTGCCACAGCGCGTGTGCGCTCGCGCGACTTCGCATCGAAGTTCACGGCGAGACGCTCGTACCCGTACGAGGCGGCCCTGGCCTGGTTGAGGATCGCATTCCACATCGGGGGTGCGGTGGAATCGTCAGCAGCCGGCACCTGCTCGTCAACGGAGCCCGTGGCCTTCGCAGTTCCAGTCTTCTCCGAGGAGTCGATGAGGCTGGTCTTGCGTGACTTCCGGATCAGGGCATCTGAGCTGCGGATGATTTCGGCGTCCTTCGTCCCGGCGGTCAGGGCAAGGCCGGTCGCCACGTCGACCAGGACGGGATTGAGGCCTGAGCCCAAGGAAGGCAGGTCGGTGAATACGGCAGTCGAGACCACCTCGGCGGCGGCGATATAGGTGCGCGGTCCCTCAGACGGTGGGGGTTCGGTGGCCATCTCAGTCGGAGGGGACCAGACGGGGCCGATGGCATCCCGGAATTTCTGCAGGGCCTCACCTGCAGTCTCCGGATCGTTGTTCCCCGCAGCGGTGGCAGCGAGGATCCGGGCAATCCGATTGCGCAGCCGGTTCGTCTCATCGAGGGTCGGAACGTCAGGGGGAGTGTCGAGCCTCACACCGCAGCCCGACAGCAGACCCAGGCTCGCCCCGCTCGCACCGAAGAGGAGAAGTGCGCGGCGGCTGACGGGAAAACGCATAGGCCAATCCTAGCGGATGCTTAACCTCAGCCAGGGAGTCGCTTAGGGTGGGGCTAAGTCAAGCAGCAGGGCAGAAACGACGTTTCCGCGCGGGGTGCACCTCGTCGGGACGAGGACTGGAGGACACATGGATGAGGACGTGGCGCGGATCGAGGAGATTCTGCGGGAGCCGCTGAAGACCTCTGGGTTCTACCTGGAATCGGTGAAGGCCGTCGCCGCCGGCCAGCGGCGGGCGCTCACGGTCGTCGTCGACCTCGATGAGTCCAGCACGGAACCGATGTCGATGGACAAGATCGCCGAATCCAGCCGACTCGTCGGTGACACCCTCGACGACGTCGAGATCTTCCGCGATAAGCCGTATCAGCTCGAGGTCACCAGCCCGGGAGCGACGAGGAAGCTCGAGTGCCCTCGACACTTCAAGCGTGTGCTCGGCCGCCGGCTCGAAATCAGCACGAAGAAGCACTCCTTCAAGCTCGATCTCGACGATGTGGGCGAGAACTCAATTTCGGGCACCGATCCCGCCAGTCGTGAGAAGCGCACGGTCTCGCTCAGCGACATCGTCAAGGCGCAGGTCGAACTCAAATTTCGGTGAGCGTAATCTGAGATAGAATGTCACGCCTGCATAAATGAAGACAGACAATTCAATGCTCGAGGGAGCCGGAGAGGATATAGGCCATGGATATCGACCTCAGTGTTCTGCGCATTATCGAGCGAGAGCGGGAGATTCCGCTCGACACTCTGATCGAACTCATCGAACAAGCGCTGTTCCTTGCCTATCAGAAGACCGAGGGTGCGTGGCCAGATGCCCGTGCTGAACTGGACAAGGGCTCGGGCGAAGTTCGCATCCTCGCCGTCGAGTTCGACAACGATGACAATCCGATCGGCGAGTTCGATGACACTCCCACCGGCTTCGGACGCATCGCCGCGCAGACGGCTCGACAGGTCATCCACCAACGGCTTCGCGATGTCGAGGACGAATCGGTGCTCGGCAGCTTCAAGGGCCGCGAAGGTGAGATCGTCTCCGGCACCATCCAGCAGGGCAGGGATCCGCAGATGGTGCAGGTCGACCTCGGCGATGTCGAGGCAGTGCTGCCTCCCCACGAACAGGTTCCGGGTGAGACCTACCGGCACGGAACACGCATTCGCGTGTACATCGCCGACGTCCACAAGGGGCCGAAAGGCACATCCGTCACCGTTTCGCGCACACACCCGAACCTCGTGCGCAAGCTGTTCGCGCACGAAGCACCGGAGATCGCAGACGGCACCGTCGAGATCGTCTCCCTGGCACGTGAAGCCGGTCACCGGACCAAACTCGCTGTGCGGGCCACGAAACCCGGTGTGAATGCGAAGGGCTCATGCATCGGCGAGCTCGGTTCCCGTGTTCGCGCCGTGATGAATGAGCTGGGCCAGGAGAAGATCGACATCGTCGACTACAGCGACGACCCGGCCAAATTCATCTCTCACGCACTCTCACCTGCCAAAGCGAGGCAGGTGGACATCCTCGATCCCGATATGCAGGAATCACGCGCCATCGTGCCTCGAGACCAGCTCTCCCTGGCCATCGGCAAGGAAGGGCAGAATGCGCGCCTGGCAGCCAAGCTCACCGGCTGGAAGATCGACATCATCGATGTTGAGTAGGCGGCGAGCGTGACCTGAACCACTGCGGGTGTGGCACGGGTGGGGATTGAAGTGCTGTAGAATTGTGTACTGTGATTGTTGGCGATGCACCCCGAAGGACGTGCATCGGCTGCAGGCAAAAGGCCGACCGGGACGAACTCACGCGATTCGTGATTCGACCCGATCAGCATCCGGCCATCGTCCATGACGCGTCAGCGACACTGTCGGGACGAGGAGCCTGGGTGCACCCGGACGCCGCATGCCTGAAGAAGGCGTTGACGTCCGCATCCTTCGCTCGAGCCTTTCGAACGAAGGTCACCGCCTCGGACCTGCCGAGGATGGATACCGAACCCAAGAAGAGCGGGTAGCCCGAATGGATGACAAGTTGTGAGTGTCGTGCGATGACACCGCTATCGGAATTCGAGAGAGCAGTGAAATGAGAACTGCTCTTCATTGATGAGGTTCTTTCCTGACCGGGAAAGAACCCGGACAGGAGAACTGTGGCAAAGCCCCGTGTCCATGAGCTCGCGAAAGAGCTCGGCACTACAAGCAAGAACGTCCTCGAAAAACTCCAGGACCTGGGCGAATTCGTTCGCTCCGCTTCCTCGACCCTCGAGGCACCAGTCGTGCGGAAGGTGAAGGAAGCCTTCGCCGATTCCGCTCCGGCCGCGTCCGGCGGAGACGCCAAGTCCGGTGGAGACAAGGCCTCCGGCGCATCAGCCGATTCGAAGTCGGCAGCCAAACCGGGCGCAAAGCCTGCGGCCAAGCCGGGCGCACCCAAGCCGGGTGCGAAGACTCCGGCCAAGCCGGGAGCTCCCAAGCCCGGGGCCAAGGCAGCATCGGCGCCGACCGAAGCAGCCGAACCCACCCCTGCAGAAGCGAAGCCCGCGGACAAGTCGACCGGTGCGAAGCCGGGCGCGACGCCTGCCCCCGCACCTGCTGCAGAGACTGAGCCCGCTGCGGACGCCAAGTCTGCAGATGCCAAGTCTGCTGGCACCGAGCCTGCTGACGCCGACGCATCTGCCGCAGCCGACTCCACGACTGAGCAGGCCAAGCCGGCGGCGCGGTCGCACGCGCCGGAACCAGGTGCCGCGCCCAAGCCGGGTGCCGCGCCGAAGCCCGGGGCCGCCCCGAAGCCAGGGGCTGGTCCGAA
>NZ_JAKDJU010000032.1 GCF_030453725.1 Brevibacterium picturae | reverse complement strand
AGCGCGAAGCCCTTGGCCTGCTCGGCGGTGATCGTCGGCGGCATGGACATCTCCTGCCGTTCGGTGACGACGTCGAGGACCGCCGCGCCGTCGTAGGCGAGGAACTCCTTGACCACCTTCGGCAGGTCCTTGGACTTCTCGACGCGGAAGCCCTTGATGCCGACCGCCTCGGCGATGGTGGAGAAGTCCGGGTTGGCAAGCTCGGTTCCGAACGTGACGAATCCGGCGGCCTTCATCTCCAGCTCCACGAAGTTCAGTGAGGAGTTGTTGTAGACGACGGTCTTGACCGGCAGCTTGTTCTGCGTCAGAGTCAGCAACTCGCCCAGCAGCATCGCCAGTCCCCCGTCACCAGCCAGTGCGACGACCTGCCTGTCGGGGTAGGCCGACTGCACACCGACGCTCTGTGAGAGCGCATTGGCCATGGAGCCGTGGCTGAAGGAACCGATCAGCCGACGCTTGCCGTTCATGTTCAGATACCTGGCCGCCCAGGTCACCGGGGATCCCACGTCGGGGATGAACACGGCATCGTCATCGGCCGCCTCGTCGATCAGCCGTGTCAGATACTGCGGGTGGATCGTCCGCTTCGACGGGGTCGCCAACTCGTCGAGCTCCTTGCGGGTCTTCGCATAGTGCTTGGTCATCGCTTTCAGATGCGTGCTGCTGCGGCTGGGCTTGATCAAAGGCAACAGGGCATCAACGGTGTCGGCCACGGTACCCACCAGTCCGATGTCGACCGGGGTACGCCGCCCGATCTGCGAGCCTCGGATGTCGACTTGGATGACCGTCGCATCGTCAGGATAGAACTGCTGGTACGGAAGACCAGTGCCCAGCATGAGCAGAGTGTCGCAGCCTTTGAGCGCGTGATACCCGGAGGAGAAGCCGAGAAGTCCGGTCATGCCGACGTCATACGGGTTGTCGTATTCGATGAACTCCTTGCCGCGCAGCGCATGGACGATCGGCGCCTGCAGCTTCCCCGCGATGGCGATGAGCTCGTCGTGGGCACCCTCCGTGCCGGCACCGGCAAGGATCGTGGTCTTCTTGCCCTTGTTCAGTGCTTTCGCAGCCGCCTCCACCTGTGATTCTGCGGGGATCATATGCGAGGGATAGGACTTGACCACCTCGGCGGCGGCATCGATCTCGGTCAGGGCGACGTCGCCGGGGATGACGAGGACCGCGACACCGCGCTTCTCGATGGCCTCGCGCATGGCGATGCGCAGCAGACGCGGCATCTGCTCCGCGGTGGCCACATGCTCGAGGTAGACGCTGCACTCGCGGAAGATGTCGGTCGGATGGGTCTCTTGAAAGTAGCTCGAGCCGATCTCATCACTGGGGATGTGAGCGGCGATCGCGAGCACCGGCACACGTGAGCGCTGGGCATCATAGAGGCCGTTGATGAGGTGGAGGTTTCCTGGCCCGCAGCTGCCGGCACAGACGGCGAGCTCGCCGGTCAGTGCGGCCTCGCCGCTGGCCGCGAATGATGCCGCCTCCTCGTGGCGTACCTGAACCCAGTCGAGCTGAGGGTTGACGCGCAGGGCATCGGTGAAGCCGTTGAGCGAATCTCCGGGGATGCCGTAGACGCGCTTGACTCCGCTGGCAGCGAGCGTATCGACAATATTTCTGGCGACGGTGGGCATAAAGTTCCTTCCGTTGAAACACGTGGAGCTGTCAGCGCTCCGAGGTGGACCCCGCCGGCATCCCAGTCGGAGTGCCGACGCAGGCTGGTACCGCGCATTCAGTCTATCCCCGGCATCAGCGGTCTGGACCTGTGAGACGAGAGACAGCACCGACACTCGCTCTGTCGTGTCTGCATGCACAAGGCCGGGCAGCAGCCTTCAGAACGACGAACTCAGTGCCAAGAGGTCCGCAGCACCGAGGACATCTGCATCGGGTTCGTCCCCCGGCAGGCGGTCAGTATTCCGGCCCCGTCGGGGTTCCTCGTGTAGATCGCCTCAGCACCGCCGATCCACCGGTTCCACGCTCGTGCATGGGCCTGCGCCGATTCCCGGTTCGCACCCAGCGTCGTGGGCACAGCGTGCCAGATCGGGTCGTTGCGCTGCGGCGTTGACCAGCCGAACTTCAGCCGCTCCCACTGCCCGCGCAGTCCCGTCTGCGGCTGCGGCAGAGACCACCGGGGAACCAGGTACCGCGGGTCCGCGATCGGAGACACCGCCTCATCGAGGGCGAGCGCAAAGGCCTCCGCGGACTGTGCATCCGCGTCGAGGTGACACCGCAGATCCCCACGGGCATCCACGCGAAGGCGCATCGCCTCCGGACCGGCGCCGCTCTTCCCCGTCTCGCGCAGGGCCTCGGCGATGGTGCCGGCGAGCTGGCCCACCGTCGGTGGGCGCGCATAGAGCCGAGCTCGTCGCGCTCCCGCCGCAGACAGCAGCACGGGCAGGCTCACCCAGAGCGCGAGACCGAGAATTGTCAGAGTCGTGCCGCCGGCTCCACCCAGTGCCACGCCGCTCACCAGGAGAATCAGTCTGAGCCCCACCCAGGGTACGACCGTCGCAGTGTTGATCCTGAACGGCAGAATACGACCCGGATCCCCGCCGAGGTGGCGCGGCGTCGGTCTGATCTCGCCGTTGCGCGCGGCGTCAGCTTCGGTCAGTGCCGACTGCTCGGATCCGCGATGGTCGGACGGCTGCAGGATCCTCACCGAGCGCACCTCTTCGTCCCGGTAGTCACGGCCGACCTGCCACCGCTGCGCGATCTCTGAACGGTCCTGGGATCGGGCGATCATCCGCGCATTGATCTCATCGGCGAGCTCGGTCTCGGGCGGCTCGTAGGGCGAGAACACGGAGTCGATATGGGCCACACCGTCGACGATCTCACCGTCGGAGTCGGTGCCGAAGAAGCCGTCGTGCTTGCGCACGAGTCGCCCCCAGTCCTGATCACCGCGCGGGTGGTCGGGGCTGACGCACACGACGGTCCAGTTGAGCGCGACCTTCTGCGCCTGCTTCGGGTCACGGCGCAGGGCACGACCGCGGGTCTGCGTCACCGCGGTCGGAGTGGTGGCTGTGCTCAGGTCGATGAGCCCGGTGATGGCCGGTGCGTCCCATCCCTCGCCGAGGAGGGCGCGGGTGCCGATGAGCACTTGAGATCTGCCCGTGGAGAAGTATTCGGTCACGTGAGGCACCCAGGTCCGGCTGCTCCACGGCCCTTCGAGTCGGCTGATGCCCGATTCCGGTTCGCTGATCTGCAGGCGGGAGGCCAATGGCTCGTCTGATTCGGCGATTGCCGTACGCAGATCGCTGAGCACATCCGGTGCCCCGGCCACCGTCTTGCCGGATACGAGGAGCGGCCTCAACCCCGTGGTGCGGGCATCGGCGACGAGTGTTTCGAGGACGAGCATGGCCGACCCGGAGCGCTCGCTCAGCACTTCGCGGACATCGGTGGGCAGAGTCGCGGTGAGCGATTCGAAGTCGCAGAGGACGAGCATCCGCAGGCGTTCGCCGAGGTTGGCGGCTTCGGCGCAGACGATCTCGGTTGTCGCCTGTGGTTTCGCTGCCGAGTAGGCGATGACGCGGTCGACCGGTGAGCGTCCTGCCCGTATGCCGGTCCGGGTCCAGCGGTACCCGATGGCGGGCAGGGCACGACGGATCGCCTCGGCGAGTTCGCGGTCTTCTGTGTTCTCGGAGGCCATCAGGTGGTGGCGCATCCAATCGTCGATGAGCAGCGCCCAATCGTCGGCATCCGGATCGCGCCGGTGCTGTTCGGCCGGGCCGGCACCGGGAGGAAGTCGCAGCAGGTCTGCGTGATGCAGGCGCAGGGCCGCAGAGCACAGGTCCGGGTGCGAGCGGCTCATGGGGCCGCCCAGCTGACGACCTGGTCTCGTGTGCCCAGGAAGCGTCGGTCGACCCATTCGAGGAACGGCACTGAGCCCTGCGTGGGGGCGAGGATTCCGGTGATGAGTTCGGTGAAGCGCACGGCCTGTCCGGACAGCCAGCTGTCCTCCTCGGTCGTCGGCGTCGTCACCCATACGAGGTCGGCGAATGGTGCGAGGTCGCCTTCTCTCACTACGGCGGGGATCGAGGCGGAGTAGCGGATGTTTGAGAACAGTCCTGACACCAGTTCCGACTGCGCTGCCGTCATCGTTGCCGGAGGTGTTGCGGTGAGTCCGAGCACCCAGACGCCGGGCAGCAGGTCGAGGAGTTCGGCCAGCAGGTTGCCCCACACGTCAAGCAGGTGATGGCATTCGTCGAGGATGAGCAGCAGCGAACCGGCCTCGCCGAGGCGGTCGACGAGTTCCCTTCCACCCGGAGCGAGTTCGTCGAGGAGGCTCTTCCTCCGGTCGCGGTCATCGTCGAAGACGGCCATTGACTGGTAGGTCAGTGAAGTGAATCTGGCGGTGAGTTCGCGATCGAGGCCTGCACGGTCGGTCCGGCCGGTGCGGTCGGTGCGGCCTGCACGGTCGGTGCGGTCGGGGACTGCCTGGTCGGGGACACCGGCTTCGGTGTCGGCTACGGTGTCTGCTTCAGCGCCGAGGCTGTTCCAGGCGTTCGCCCACTGAGTCTGGATGGCGGTGTTGGGGCCGAAGGCCACGACTGTGGAAACGTGCCCGCCATCGAGCAGGGCCTTGGCATGTTCGATGCCGACCCGAGTCTTCCCCGCTCCCGGGGGCAGGACGATCCAGGATCGGCGAGCGTCGTCGCCGATCGAGCACGTGAGAGCCTCGAGGGCCTCGCTCTGGTGACGACGCAGAGGACGCTGGTGGCTCCGCGATGGGTTCGACCCGGACATCGACATGCCCACCAGTCTAAAACGTCACCTCGATCAGCCATGCGAAGTGCTGGGATCTGTGGGCCCTCCGTCCTCGGGCAAGAGACATCGCTCGTCGTACGTGAAACGTGACAAGCAATTTGCCACATAGTCGAAACGTGTAAAAAATTCGTCGATTTTTTTACACGTTTCAGTGACGTGGCAATAGACTTTACATATGTGGACGCCGAACGAACCGTACAACGATCTGCCGATGCCCCCTGTCCAAGCGCTCGAGACGCGCGAAGTACTCAAGTTCACAACGGAAGCTCGGGCCGCCCTGGCCGCGCTCGATCAGGCCGTGTACCGTTTGCCCAATCCATCGATCCTGCTCAACGCGGTTACGCTCCTCGAGGCTCAGGCCAGCTCAGAGATTGAGAATATCGTCACGACCACGGATGAGTTGTTCCAACTGGCGTCAGTCGACAATGCTCATGCGAACCCAGCTACCAAGGAAACTCTGCGCTATCGGACAGCTCTGTATGCAGGAATTGCAGAGCTGGAAGCCCGACCCGTATCTACGAGGACGGCAACCAAAGTGTGTTCAAGCGTCAATGGCCGGGATATGCGTACCAGGGACCTGCCAGGCACCTTCATCGGCGACCCCTTCACTAACTCGGTTCGATACACACCACCCAGCGGACCAGATCTGATCGCAGACAAACTTGAAGACTGGGAGAGATTCGTCCATGGAGACCATGGCCTCGACCCTCTGGTGGTCATGGCAGCAGCTCATTACCAATTCGAGGCAATCCATCCGTTCCCAGATGGCAATGGACGCACCGGACGAATCCTCAACATTCTGATGCTCATCGAAGCGAAGCTGCTGAGAGAGCCGGTGCTCTACCTTTCCCACTTCATCATTGAAAATAAGAATGAGTACTACAGTCTCCTGCTCGATGTCACCAAAACCTCCGAATGGGAAAAATGGATTCTCTTCATGCTTCGGGGAGTCCATTCGACTGCGCAGATGACGTTGGAGCTGATTGACGAAATTCAGCGTCTGCAATCAGACTTCCGAAACGATATGAGGGAAAACACCGGAGCGGGGGCGAACTCCGATGTCCTCGATCTGCTCTTCGAACGTCCCTATTGCCGAATTGTCGATGTAATGGATCGTTGTGAAGTGTCGAGACCGACAGCCTCCAAGTGGCTCAATGAACTCGTGTCCGAGCACATGTTGAGCTCGATCAAGGTCGGCAGAGACCGGCTCTTCATCAACTCCCGTCTCCTTCACATACTGTCCCAACCGCTTCAACGAGTCAGCTGATCTTCCCGAAACGGTCCGGTGCCCCGCGCCCACAGCACACGTTTCCGGCATGGAACTCGTAGGCACACTCTCACGTCTTCGCCGACAGCGCTGTCGCACCCGTGAGCAGCGCGGCCATGACGATCGCCATCATCGGGTAACCGCCGACGACCCCGGCCAGAGCCGGGCCGGCAACAGGAGCCAGTGCGGTGCCGACGGTGATGGGAGCAACGAAGACTCCGTTGATCGCACCGAAGTTCGCTGTCCCCCACCGGTCGGCGACGGCGGTCGCCTGCAGCAGCGTGATGCAGCCGCGCACACCGCCGGCGAGCATGCCGATGCCGATGAGCAGCCAGATCGGGCCAGGGACGAACGCCAACAGCCATAACCCGATTGCCCCGCAGGCGAAGAGCAGCACGGTTCGCGCCCGCGAACTGGAACGACGCTCAAGAGCAGGGTAGAAGAAGCGTCCGGTCACCTGGCCGAAGCCGACGAGACCGAGGGCGATCGCCGCGAGTCCGTACTCGGCTCCGCGTCCGATGAGGAGCGGAATGATGTTGATCGTCACCGCGAAGAGGGTGAAGGTCGACAGTGCAACGGCGATCTGCAGGACGATGAACCGCGTCGATCTCGTGACCCTCCGGATCTCTGTCCGCGATGGTGTTCGTGACTGTCCGGCTGCCTCGTCGGTCCAGCTGCGGTTGAGGAAGAACCAGTGCATCGGCAGTGCCGTGACCGCCAGGATCCCGGCGAGGATGACATAGCTCGTCCGCCAGCCACAGGAGTCGATGAGCCAGGCGATGATCGGGGCGAACACGGTCGAGGCGAGCCCGCCGACGAGGGTGATGGTCGTCAGCGGTTTGACTCGGTCGGACCCATACCAGCGGGTGACGACTGCGAAGGCCGGCGGGTAGAGGGTCGCTGCCTGGGCGAACCCGGCTAACACCCAGGCTGCGAAGAAGACGATGAGGTTCGGCGCCGCCGCCACCAGCAGCAAAGCCACGATGCCGATGACCGTCCCGAGGCTCATGAGTGCGCGTGGCCCGTGCGAATCCAACAGCCGTCCGACCCGCACACCGGCGAGGGCGGAGACGATGAGCCCCACGGTCAGCGCGGCTGTCACCGTTGTATGGCTCCACCCCATGTCCGCGGAGATTGGTGTCACCGCTACCGGCAGCGAGTAGTAGAGCAGGCCCCAGCTGGCCAGTTCGGCAATGCACAGAGCGGCCAAGCCACCGCGAGGTCGGTCCGTCACCCCTGTTCCCCTGTCGGGGCCGCAGATTCACTCGCCGAGGTTGTCGGCTCCCCCGCCGAGGCGGTCAGCCGTTCCAGTGCCGTGTCCCAGGGGATGCGCTCCTGTTCGAGGCGAACATCGCCCTCGGCACGCAGGCGGGCGAGCGCACGGGCTTCCGTCCCACTGAGACCCGAGAATTCTCCCCGGTGCGGTTTCGGTTCCTGCACCCACAGGTCCCGGTGGGCGGTGAGTGTGCCTTCGTCCATGAGCGTCGATTCCACGTGCGGCAGGTGAGTGCGCAGTCGCGAAAGGATCGCGAAGCCGTGCGAGTCGAGATCGCCCCAGTAGATGACCCGCGCCCCGTGTGCCCAGGCCAGGCGGGCGACGTTGTCGACGGCGTATCCCGACCCGTGCACGGCCACAGCATCGGCCCAGTCGGGCATCGCGAGCACGGATTCGAGGTTCTCGAACACGAAGACGAGCCTGGGGGCGATCGTCAGCTGACTCAGTTGGGGCGCCGGTGCGGTGATATCGCCGAGCCCGGACGGCATGAGATCCGGGTCGAGGATGCGCATTCTCATCCGTGGTTGGGCGTCGAGGACGTCGACCGCTTCGGGCCGCCCGGCTGCCGTCAGAAGCGCTGTGACCAGGGAGCGGTGCGTTTCGAACCATTTCGAGTCGACCCCGCGGATAGGCAGCTGCCGTGGTCGCAGGGTTCCCACCGGGTGGTCGCGCAGCCATGCGACGACGTTGAGGAGGGTGTCGAATTCCGCCTGCCCGAGACCGAGGATCCGTTTTGCATGAGCCTTGATCGCCGGGCCGATCGGATCGTTGACCGGGCCGTCGTCCGCCGTAGCCGTCGTGTCCTCGTTCGTTGGGGTGGTGTGCTCGTTCGCCGAGGCGGCGGTGGGCTGGTCATCGAACCGTGATCTGATCGTCGCAGTTCTTTCCTTCAGGCGACGCCATTGCCGAGCCTCGTCACCGCCGACGAATTTCGCCACCGCATCCGGTGTTCTCAGGCGCAATCGGAGTGGGATCTGTTGGCGGCCGATCCGCGCCCAGGCGCGTTCGGTCCAGTCGACGATCGGGCTGTGAGGACTCTCTGCGTCGTGCAGATTCTCCGCCGTCGAACCGTCAACACCCGGGGCGGCGATCTCCCGCCAGCTCGCGGCCCAGTCCATCGCGGCCCGCTGGTCGTCAAGCACCTGCTTCTCCGTCGGCGGGTGCAGTGCGATCTCAACGGCAGCCGAGCCGGATTGGGTGGCCCAGGACGATAGGGACGAACGCAGGCGCGTACGAGCCTTCGCCCGCGCCTCGGCGACGGTGAGCATCGTCATCGACACCTCACCTGGTCAGCTCTCAGCATCAGCATCGTCCTCGCCGGCCTCTCCAGTCTCTGCGTCTGCGCTGTTTTCGTCCGCGGCGACCTTGTCCCAGACCATGGTCGCGGCCAGGGTCTTCTGACGGCTCGGGTTTTCGATCGAGGTCGCCGCACCGACATAGGGTTCGATGGTCTGGAGGAGCTTCTGCGGGGTGGCCAGCACCATGTGGAACCCGAACTCGATGAAGATGTTCAGCGCCATGCGGGTGTATCTCGTATCGGCTTTGTCGAAGGCCTCGTCGAGGATGATCGTGCCGTACTTCGAGATCGCCTCATCGGGGTCGGCCAACTGGTAGCGCAGCGCCGCGGCGAGGCAGAAGATGACGAGCTTCTGCTGCTGGCCGCCGGACATCGCGGCACCTGAATCGTAGGTGGCGTGGGCGCGACCGTGGTCGTCGATCTCCTCGGCCAGGAAGGACACATGCAGACGGGTGTCGAGGCATTGGTTCTTCCACACCTTGTCCACGTGCTCGCTCGAGGAGAACCGGCGCATCACCTCGGCGAGGGTGTCGTACTTCTCCTCCGCGGTCTCCATGTCCTCCTCGCCCCAGGTGCCCCCGGCGACCTTGCGGAGGTCGGCGATGAAGGCGTTGACGGTCTCACTGCGTCGGGTCTTGACCTTCAGCCGCAGGTAGCGACCCTCGTCGAACTGCGAGCGCAGCAGGGAGGAGTTGATCGGCGCCACGCGGTCCTCGATCTCGCGTGGGGCGGCGTGGATCTCGTTGAGGAGTTCGCCGATGAGGTCTCGGGAGCGTTGGCGCAGCAGGTCCCGGAATCGATTCTCGTGATCGGGCAGACCGTGGGCCAGGATCTCGTCGAGCATCCCGATGTAGTCGTGGCGGTCGGCGACATCGGCGGTGAGGTCGGAGGCGACGGAGGACCAGGCGGCCTTGAACTCGGCTGCCAACCGGGTCACTGCCTGGCCTGCGTCACTCGCAGCTGCCTGTGCCTTGTCCTTCTCTGCCTGCAGGGCCTGGGAGACCTGCTGACCGATCTCCGGCAGAGATTCGCGTCTGATGCTGCGCTGGATACGCGTGAACCTCGCCTCGAGCTGTTCGGCGATCGTCGGATCCACCTCGGGAATGCGACCGGCGGTGACATCGTCATCGAGGCGAGTGAGGCCGGCGCGCAGGCCGGTGATCTCTTCGTTCGCGCGGCGCAGAGCGTAGTCGGAGTCACGCGTTGTGGCCTCGGCGGCTTCCTTCGCGGCACGGGCGTCACGTTCGGCGCCGATCGCCTGCTGCAGGTCGCCGCCGGAGTCCTCGAGTTCGCGCAGAGACTTCTCGAGGCTCGCAATCGTCTCCTGCGCTCCGGCGAGGTCGACGTCGCGCCAGGACTGTTCGCGGATGCCGGCGAGGATGCCCTTCCGGCGGTTGGCCTGCGCGGTCTCCGCGTTCGCGGCTTCGACGATGGTTTGAGCCTCGGACAGCTCCGTCTGGGCGTCTTTCAGCGCGGCGATGAGCGCTTCGAGCTTGCTTTCCCGATCACCGAGGACCCATTGGCTGCGGTCGTCGATGCGTCGCCGGTCATCTTTCTCATAGCGGGTGCGGGAGGTCTTGACCTGCCCCTTGATGGTCACGGCACGGGGATGGTCGTCGAGTTCTTCGGGATTGTCGACGCAGGCGAAGTCGAAGCGTTCGGACAAGGTGGAGCGCACCCAGTCACCGAAACCGGTGTCGGCCACAGTCACCCTGTTGACCAGTGATTTCGGGCTGTTGACGGGACGTGGTTTCGCCGCCTGGGCGGGGATCTCCTCGAACACGAGTCGACCCCTGATCCGGTGGGAGTCGACCCAGGACCGGACCGCGCCGAGGTTCTCGCTGCGCACGAGCACCGTGAGCGCCAATGGACGCAGCACACGTTCGATCGCCCCGGTCCAGGCCGCGTGCTCGGGGTCGACTTCGACGAGTTCGGCGGCGAAGGGCAGCGCCTTCTCACTCAGTCCGGTGCCCTCGGCCAGCTCCTGTCGGATCTGGAGCAGGTTGCCCGGCACGGTCGAGCCCGAGCGGCGCAGGGAATCGATTTCGGCCTCGAGTCCCCTCACCTGGGCTCGGGCCTTCGAGAAACGGTCGTGGTCGCCGTGGCTGGGTCCCTCGGCCTGCGTTTCGTCGTCGAGTGTCGACGCGATCTGGGATTGGAGTTCGGCGAATTCCACCGCCGAGGCGGGCACCCGATCGATGTCTGCCTGCTTCAGCTGTCGCTCGAGGCTGGCCCACCGATCGGCAATGGCCCGACGTTCGGTTTCGGCGGTGTCGATGCGATGCTGCAGGTGCTCGGCCTCCGAGCCGCCGAGTTCGAGGGTCGCGCGCCGGGCGAGGTCGTATTCGTCGACCGCGGCGTCGTAGTCCTTCTTCGCCCGGTCGGCAGCGACTTCGAGTTCGACGAGGTCGCGGCGCAGGGCGGACAGATCCGAGCGCATGAGGTCGAGTTCGCGCCGCTTCTGGAACGGCAGCAGGGCATCGTTGAGGGAGATCGCCTTCGCCGCGGACTCATGAGCGAAGTCATAACGGTTCGAGGCCTCGCGCAGTTCGAGCAGATGGTCGCGCTGCCGGCGCAGTTCGACGACATGGTCGTGGGCGTCCTTGAGGTCCCCGAACTGGTTGACCGCGGTCTCGGCCAGATCGAAGGTGACCGGCGGCTCGAGCATGTGGTCGCGGAAGAGGCGATCGAGGCTGTCGAGGCTCTTGGCCGACTGGGTCTTGTGCAGCAGCTGCAGCGCCGATTCGCTGGCCATGCCGAAGACCTTGCGCATCCGGGCATAGAACCTGGCGTGGGACCCATTCGAGGTGATGAGAGCCTCGGGGTGATCGGACTTGAGTTTCCTGGTCTCGAGACCGCTCCGGGCGTACTGCTGCAGGTCGGCCAGGTCGAGGCCGGCCCGTTCGAGAATGCAGACGTCGGACAGGTCGGTCATCTTCGTGCCCGAGCCCTTGATGAAGAAGAGCCTGGCCAGTGACAGAGGCCTGTCGGTGCCGTTGTCGTAGCGGAGGATGATGCCGCTCCAGGTCGCACGGGGGCGCAGGTACTTGCTGACGACCCGGTCCTCATCGGAATCGGCCGTGCGGGTCCACGCCCCGCGGACATAGCTGACCAGGCTGCGCTGATCGATGCGGCTGCCGGCCGTCTGCGCGGCGACGTTGAAGCGCAGCCACTTGTCCGGGGTGAGGACGGCGGCGATGCCGTCGAGCAGCGAGGACTTGCCCGAGCCCGATGGCCCGGTGATGAGGTGGCCCTTGTGGGACACGGGGATGCGATGGATGTCCGCGTCGAAGGTGCCCCAGTTCGCGATCTGGATCTCGGACAGTCGCCACTGACTGCCCACGTCGGGGCGGTGGGTGCCACGGGCACGAGCCTGGTCCGCGATGAGCGCGGCATCGATCGGGAAGAGAGCCTCGGTCATGCCTCACCGTCCTCAGTCTCGTCGGAATCGATACCGTCGTCATCGGAATCGTCGGTGTCGGATTCGTCGGTGTCGTGTGAGTCGGAGCCCGCCTCGGCGATGGAGCCCTTGGCCTCCCCCGATGCGATGCGCTCGTAGACGTCGATGAGTTCACGCACCTGGTCCTCGTCGATGAGGAACTTGACCATCGGCGAGATCTCGAAGCGGTCCTCCCCTGCTTTGTGGAGGACGCGCAGCCGGTTGCTCATCCGGTTCCACGCACCGTTGAGGTTGCGTTGGAACGTCGACTCATCACCGGTGCGATAGATCGCGAGGCGTTCGTAGACCTCCTCACGATCGATGATCACGCGCTGTTCTCCGGGCGCGGCCAGCAGCAGTTGGCGCAGGACGAGGAGCATAGCGGTGTCGAGGAAGGTCAGTCGTTCGCTGCGCACGGCCGCGGGCACGTCGACTTCGTCGGTGACGACCTTGCGAGTGAAGGCGAATTCGTCGATCTTGTCGATGACGAGCTCGAGGAACAGATCGTGCAGCCGTGAGCGCACGATCCCTTCGTCGGCGACCAAAGCCGACCACAGCTGCGGGCTCTGCGCACCGGAGACATAGGGGCCCTTGAGCAGTTCGAGCAGGACACGGCGGGTGCGTTCGCCCAGGGTGCCGGTGTCGGCGAACCAGAGCGCGCTCGGGTTGCGGGCGGATTCGTCGGCCGCGGATTCCTGCTCGCCGACGTCGGTGGGGGTGCCTGCGGAATCGCTCATAGTGTGATGCCTTCGGTGAAGTAGTGGCGGCGGATCGTGGCGCTGCGGCCGATTCCGTCGACCCCGGACCATTCGAGTCGATCGCGTGACCCGGGGTCGACATGCCCGTAGGTGCTGGCCAGGGACAGGAGGCCGACGACGCTGGCCAGGCCCTGTGAGGCTGGGAAGTGGTCGAGCACCTCGGCGACGGAGATCTGGTCGGTCCCCTGGATTGCTCGGTTGACGTTGTCGGACAGCTCCGAGAAGTCGATCTCGGATTCCCGGGCGACGGCGATGAGTTCGGCGAAGTCGACCTCGGTCTCCTCGGCCTCACCCAGTTCGGCACCGGCGTCGAACTCGGTGGGGTCGTGGAGGATGACCTCCCCGACGCTCGCCAGTGCCACGCTCGAGAGCTCAAGACCCACGCCGAGGTCGTCATAGGGTTTGCGCACCTGTGAGACCGGAGCCGCTGCCGCGAGCGCGTCCTGGATCAGGGTGCGCATCACGCGGTCACGTTGGAATTCGTGGGAGTGGACGTAGCGGCGCAGCCCGCGGGCGAACTCGGAGAGGATGTCCGAGACCTCGCGGGAGCCGTCCTTCATCTGCCGCATGAGGGTGCGCAGCGATCGGCGGGTCTCGGCCGTCAGCGTGGCCGAGAAGTCACGGTCGAGGATGGCCGCGATGTCCTCATCGAAGGCCGAAGCCTGCTCCGGGTCTCGGACGAGTGCCGAGAAGGCGGAGAACGTTCGGCCCTCATCGGAGGATTCGATGAGGTCGACGCCGCGGAAGACCTCGTCGAGAACCTGGGACTGCGAGTCTTCGGCGGCGAGGATCGAGATCCGCAGTTCTTGGTTGAGCTCTTCGAAGCGGGCGCGGACTCGGGCGAAGTCCGCGGGTAGGCCCTGTGCCTGTTGGAGGATGTCGCCGACGCGTTCGTTCGCGCGGCGCCGGTCGAGGACGCTGGAGCGTGGGTCGCCTCGCCTGACGCGGGCGATCTCTGCATCGATGCGATCGCGTTCGGCCCGCAGGGACGCCAAGCGGCGGGAGCTGTCCGGGTCGGTGTCGATGGCCAACTGCCGCACCGACTGCGCGAGGCTGACCAATCGCGATTCGGTCGCGGTCTGAGGTGGGGTGCGCAGCTGTTCGAGCATCCTGATCGCGTCGAATCCCGCCGCAGAGAGTTCGTAGGTCTCACCCCTCGCCGAGGTGGCCGGGCGTCTCACGAGGATCTCTGCCCGTCGCCAATCGTCGCAGTAGGCCTTCGCCGTCCGCGTGGACAGGTCGAAGTGGTCGCGCAGCTCCTCGAGGTCGGAGTCGATGGACTCGTGCAGGTCTTCGGTGGACACACGGGTGCCGGGCTTGCCGAGGTGGGTGCCGAGGGTCGCTGCCATGACGGGAAGATGGTCGGCCCGCAGCATGCGCAGTGTGGCATTCGTATCGAGCAGTCGCCGATAGGCGAGCGCGGAGCTGAGGGCGGACATGTCACCTATTGTCTGCGCCGGTGGGGTCCGTTGCCAATTTCGGGCTCGCAAACCAAAGAGAGCCGAGTGCCGCATGCCTCAGATGCAGGGCGGATCACCCGCAGGTCACCGTTTGTTGGGCTGTAGTTCATGAACTGTTCAGCTCGTGACTCGCCCCACAGGATTCGGCATAACGATACCGAATTGTTATATCCTGTGCCGATGACTCGGATACGACGATGGCCCTACACCTTCGCCATGCTGCTCTCCATCGCTGTCGCGGTGCTTGCGCTTGCTTCTTCTATCCACCTCGGTCGACCGCTCCGGGACCCGGACGGATTCCTCGGCCCCGCCTATATTCGGCTGCCGCTGCTGGCACTGCTGTTCTTCGGCGGGGGCGTCTTCATCGACGCTGTGCGAACGAGCGGGTGGAAACAGCTGCCCACCGGGATGCTCAACGTCGTGAAGAACGAATGGAGCCTGCGCCGAGCGCTCTGCATCACCGCGGGCATGCTCAGCTTCTACATCTGCTACGTCAGCTACCGCAACCTCAAGAGCGATCTGCCGCTCTACCGCGATGATGTCCTGTTCGACCGGCAGCTGTCGCAGTCCGATCTCTGGCTGGGTGGGGGACTCAACCCTGCCGTCTTCCTGCACGATCTGTTCGGCACCGGATTCATGGCGGAAGTCCTCTCCTTCGTCTACCTCGCCTACCTTCCACTCATTCCCATCAGCCTCGGGGCCGCGCTCATCCTCAGTCGCAACCTCGCCATCGGTGCCTGGTATGCCACGACGCTGAGTCTCAATTGGGTGCTGGGCACAATCAGCTATTACATCCTGCCCGCCCTGGGGCCCGCGTTCGTCAAGCCTGGACTCTATGACGGCCTCACTGAAACCGGCGTCAGTGATCTGCAGGACTCCCTGATCAGCACGCGTCTTGACTATCTTGCCGACCCTATCGGCAGCGGACAGATTCAGGGAGTGGCCGCGTTCGCCTCTCTCCATGTCTCGGTGACCTTCGCCGCAGCCCTCTTCATGATGCGCACCCGTCAGAAGCCTCTCTTTCAAGCTCTGACGTGGGTGTTCTTCGGGCTCACAGTTGTGGCCACGCTCTACTTCGGCTGGCACTACATCGTCGATGACATCGCAGGCATGGCCATCGGCTGGGTCTCCGTGGCCCTGGGGGCCTGGGTCACCGGCAACAGAAGGCGTGGGCCTCGACTGCGCACCGACCTCGCCGTGGCCGACCGCAGCCAGGAATCAGCGCTTGCCGAAACCGCCTGAGGGGTGAGTGCTGCGGCCGGCCCGGGGTCGTCTACTCCTCACGCCTTTCGCCGAAGGTCTCCGGGTCCACGGGGCGGTCCTTCTTCGCCATCTTCGCAACGATGAGGCAGTAGGATTCGAGGACGAGATCGTGGAGGAGCTCCGCGTCGAGCGGGGTCCCCGCATGGCCGCCCTCAAACCGGCTGTCTTCGTCACCGGTGCCCGCACCGGCCACGGTGATCCAGTGCTTCTTGTTCATGTGGTAGCCGGCAGTGATCTCCCCGTAGGCGTCGCGGAGCACCTCCCCGTCGAGTGGGTCGATCTTGAGATTCATGCTGGGCACTCCGCGCAGATCGAAGAACATCATGAACATCTTCCCGCGCACCTTGTACACGGCATACTCGGGGCCGAACGGGTACTCGATCTCCACCAACGGATATTGGATTGCCTGGTCGTGGGCGAGGGTGAGCACGGTGTCAGGATCCATGCCTCGGAGACTAGCAAACGGTCATGACACAGATCAGCCCATCAGCATCGCCCTCATCAGCAGACCGATAGAATCAGGCCCATGTCGCTCAACGCTCCCCACCTCCTTGTCGCCGCCCTCGGCGGAACCATCGCCTCGACCTCGAATCAGTCAGGTGGAGTCGCCCCCGCCCTGAGTGGGGCGGAAATCGCCGCTGTTGCCGGACTCGACGAGATCTGGCCGGACCTGCAGGCCGATTTCACCCAGGTGTCGCAGGTCTCGAGTGCCAATGTCAGCCTCGACATGCTCTTCGACGTCCGCGAGCTCGCCCGCACAACCGAGGCCGACGGCATCGTCCTCACCCAAGGCACCGACACCCTCGAGGAGAGCGCCTTCACCCTCTGGCTGCTCAACGACTCGAGCATCCACATCGCCGCCACCGGAGCCATGCGCAACCCGACGCTGCCCGGCGCCGACGGCCCGGCGAACGTCCGCGCCGCAGCCCTGACCGCACTCTCGCCACTGAGCAATGGTCTGCCCGCGAGCTTGGTCTTCAACGATGAGATCCACGATCCGCGCTTCGTCCGCAAGTCCCATGTGACCTCGACCGCGGCGTTCTCCTCGGGACCGGTCCTCGGCGCACTCGGCTGGCTCAGCGAAGACGTCGTCCGCCTCCCCCACACGCCTGCCGCCGCGAGCATCTCGCCGTTCGCGAACCTCCCGCGCCCGGATGCTCTGACCAAGGTGGCCCTCGCCGAGGTGGGGATGGGCGAACCCGAGGAGACACTGACCCAGCTCATCGACTCCGGTTTCGCCGGTGCCGTCATCGCCGGAGTCGGCGGTGGCCACGTCCCCGAGCACCTGGTACCAGCGGTGACCCGCCTCGGCGAGGAAATACCCGTGATCCTGGCATCACGACCGGGCTCGGGCGCGAGCCTGACGAATACCTACGGCTATCCCGGCGGGGAGATCGGGCTGCTCGAGGCCGGTCTCATTCCTGCCGGAATCCTCGACGCCCGCAAGGCTCGGATCGTCTTGAGCTTGGCGCTGAGCATGAGTCGTGACCCCGCAGAGGTGTTCGCCGCGTTCGCGTGAAGGCTGGGTTTCCGGCATCGGCCGTGAGCGTTGGCTTCAGGCCGGTCGCGTCGATTGCCGAACGACGAGCTCGGGCGTGAACCTCTCATCTCGATGGGACTGCTCACCGGATGCGTTCTCCGCCAGCAGCGATTCGACAGCAGTGCGCCCGAGCAAGTCCGCCGGTTGTCGCACCGAAGTCAGCGGCACGATCGTCGAGAATGCATAGTCGATGTCGTCGTAGCCGATGATCGCCAGATCCTCGGGTACGCGCAGCCCGGAGAACATGATGACGGCCTGCATGAAACCCACGGCCAGCAGATCATTGGCGCAGAACACGGCGTCGGGACGCTCGTTCTCAGGCAGGGACACGATGCGCTCACCGATGGAGCGACCGGCGAGGATCGTCAGCTCATCGGTCTCGAACACCGACAGGTCGAGGCCGATCTGGGCCGCACTCTCCCTCGCACCTCTGGCACGATCGCTCACCTGGGGCAGCGTGAAAGGTCCGCCGATGAACGCGGGCCTCGCGCATCCCCCTGCAATGAGATGGTCGAGGGCCATTCTCCCGCCCGCGACATTGTCCACGGTCACCGAGGACAGCGAGTGGTCACCAGCTTCACGATCGACGAGCATCACTGGAGTTCCACGTGTCGCGATTCCCTCCAGTTTGCTCAGATCGGCTCCTGTCGGGGTCACCATCGCGCAGCGCAGTGCCATCTGCAGACTCTGTTGGCCGAGGCCGAAGCCGTCGCCGGGAAGATCGGCGGGGGCTTCGACGTGTTCGATCCGGCCGACCCCAGGTTCGTTTCACCCGGTGACATGCCCACCAAGATCGTCGGCTGGTACTTCGAACATGACTTACGCCCACCTGACTCCCCCTCCGAGGTGGTGCGGTGCATTCTCGAATCCCTGGCCGAAGCCTATGCCCGCACCATCAAGACTGCCGAGACCTTGGCGGGGGGGGGCAGCGGTCGACACGATCCACGTCGTCGGAGGCGGATCTCAGAATGAGCTGCTGTGCCAGCTGACTGCGAACCGCACGCGCCGACCGGTCATGGCCGGGCCGGTCGAAGCGACTGCGATCGGCAACCTCCTCGTCCAAGCCCGAACCATGGGCCTGGTCGACAAGGATGCCTCGCTATCGGATCTGCGTGCGATCGTGCGGCGGTCGTTCCCCGTCACGACCTACCTGCCAGAAACCTGCTGACCCAACGACGATAGTCGTGCCGAAAGACCACCTGAAGCACCAACAGTCGGCAAGTTCTGGTCGAAACTCTTGCGAAATTCGACCAGAATTTGCCGACTGTTGGTGAGATCTTCAGCGTCAACCGACGACAGCGATGGAGGCTGATCGCGCAGCGCCGTGCGCCGACGTCACCGGCCCGCCGCAGCGCCGAACGCCGATCGCTCAACGCCTCGCGACCATGTCAGAAATAGCCGCGCGGCTACCTCAGCTCTCAGCCCCGACGGCGACGACCATCTTGCCGAAGTTTCCGCCGGTGAGCAGGTCGTTGAAGTACTCTGGGGCCTTGTCCAAACCGGGACGGATGTCCTCGCGGTAACGGACCTTGCCTTCCTTGACCCATCCGCTCATGTCGGACAGGAAGTTCTCGTGGTGCTTCTCGACGAATTCGGTCTGGATGAAGCCGCGGATGTTGAGTGACCTCGTGAGGATATTGCCCATGAGCGCACCCGAACGGTCGGGGCCTTCGGGCAGTTCGGTGAGGTTGTAGTTGGCCACGAGTCCGCAGACGGGCACGCGTGCGTAGGTGTTCAGGCGCGGCAGCACTGCCTTGAACACGTCTCCGCCGACGTTCTCGAAGTAGACGTCGATGCCCTGCGGCACCGATTCTTTGAGTTCGTTCTTGAGGTTGCCGGTCCTGTGGTCGAGCGCCACGTCGAAACCGAGCTCATTCAGGTGGGCGACCTTGTCCGGACCACCGGCGATGCCGACGGCCTTCGCGCCCTTGATCTTGGCGATCTGACCGACAACAGAGCCGACGGGACCGGTGGCGGCGGCGACGGCCACGGTCTCATCGGGCTGCGGGCGGCCGATCTCCAGCAGACCCGAGTATGCGGTGAAGCCGGGCATTCCGAGAACGCCGAGGGCGGTGCTGATCGGAGCGATCTCCGGGTCGACGCGGCGCAGGTGCGCGGCCTTCTCGACGGAGTACTCCTGCCATCCGCCGTAGCCGAGGACCGTGTCGCCGGTGGAGAAGTCGGAGGAGTTCGATTCGACGACCTCGGAGACTGTGGCTCCGACCATGACCTCGCCGACCTCGACCGGCTTCGCATAGGACTTGGCATCCGACATCCGCCCGCGCATGTACGGGTCGAGTGAGAGGTACAGCGTGCGCAGCAGCACCTCGCCGTCGCCCGGCGAACCGAGATCGACCTCGTCGAGGAGGTAGTTTTCCGCCGCCGGTGCTCCGACCGGGCGGGAGTTCAGGCGAATCCTGTGGTTGGTCGTCATGGAAATGCTTCCTTTCATCGACGCCGTGTGCTGTCTGCGCACGGTCACTGCATGTCTGTCGTTGAGTGTCAGTCGTTGCATGCCTGCGAGCCTGATCGGCGTTGCCTAGATCCGGTCCTTGTCGTAGCAACCGTCTCGAACCCGGTGATGTTCCTGTTTTCGCGAAGATTCCGAAACCTGTGTCTCTGCCGCCCCCAGCTTGGCCTTCGACGTCGAACCGGCCGACGTCGAACCAGCAGACGCCGAACCGGCCGAACCGTCCGTCGCCCCGGCGACGAGTTCGCGTGCCTTCGTTTCCCACTTCGGGTCGAATGCCCAGCCGAACTCGCCGAGGTGGTCGAGCAGTTCCGATCCATTGCGTCGGATGATGTCCGACCACTCACGGGGCCAGGCGCCGTAGTTGGCCGCGGCGGCGAGTTCATCCACGTCCTTGAATACCGCTCCGTTCGGGTTGAGCGACACGTCCCCGTTCGCCTCGCGTCCGGAAGACCCGTGGAGCGGTTCGTGCTCAAGCGGAAATGTGATGTCGAGGATGTGATCGCTCGTGAACACGGCATCATCCATGCGACGATGCGTGGCCTCGAGATTGACATACCAGAGCGAAGAGATCGCACCGTCGCTTCCCTCTCCTTCTGCACCGGGCTTGAGCAGGACCCACACGGAGAACGGCACCCTGGGCGGAACGATCTTGAGCACCCCGAGCCCGCGCCAGCTGCCGGGAACATTGATCCGTCGAGGCGCCTCGGCGAGGGGACGGAAGCGAGCGCTCAGGGGCACGTCGTGAGGATTCGAATCCTCCCAGCCGACGATTCTCGTGTCGCGGGTCTCGGTGCCTCCGGCCAGCCACAGCACCGCACCGTCGGGACCGTCCTCGATGACACGCATCGGCCGGCGCACCTCGGCGTGGTCACGGTCGAAGTCGAAGCGCCTGAACGACCAGGTCACGGTCTCGCCGGGGGCCCAGAACGGGCCATCACCCACGTGACGTGTGCCGGGCGGGACGTCGATCTCGTACGGATCGGTGAACTCCATGGGGGCAGTCTAAGGTAGTGGCATGGATGACTTCACACTTCCCGATCGCAATGACGAGACGGTTCGCAGTGTCGCCGCCGACGGCAGCGACGCGAGCTCGGCCGAACCACCGCGCACCGATGCCGACATCCCGGCCTACCTCGACGCACTGGGCATCCCCGGACTCGCCGACATCCACATCCATTTCCTGCCGCCCAACGTCCTCGACAAGGTGTGGGCCTACTTCGACGCCGCCGAGTCCAGCTACGGATACCCGTGGCCCATCCATTACCGCTACGACACCGAAACACGCCTGGACATCGTCCGTGACCTGGGCGTTCGTGCGATCCCGGCCCTGACCTACCCACACAAACCTGGCATGGCAGCTTGGCTGAATGAGTGGAATCGTGAGTTCGCCGCCGCCCACGACGATGTCATCCACTGCGCAACTCTCTACGCCGAGCCGGAATCCGCCGACTACGTACCCGAGGCGCTGGCGGCCGGGGCCCGATTGTTCAAGGTCCACATCCAGGTGGGCGGCTTCTCCCCCGACGACCATGTGCTCGACCGCGCGTGGGCGGCACTCGCCGAGGCGCAGGTGCCCATCGTCATCCACGCCGGCTCCGAGCCGCTGCCCGGCACCTACACCGGCCCGCAGGCGGTGGCGAAGGTGCTTGAGCGCTTCCCGTCCCTGCAGTTCGTCATCGCCCACATGGGCATGCCCGAATACGACGCCTTCGCCGACCTCGCCGAGAACTACAGCGGAGTCCATCTGGACACGACCATGTACGTGTCCGGGTTCTTCTCCTCCCCCGCCGAGGTGGATCCGGCCTACCGTCAACGCTTGGCTGGTCTGCAGGACAAGATCATCCTGGGCTCGGACTTCCCGAACATTCCCTACCCCTATGCGGATCAGATCTCCGGTTTGGCCGGGCTGGGCCTCGGTGACGACTGGATGCGATCGGTGCTGTGGCACAACGGCGCCCGGGTGCTCGGGCTCGAAGGCTGAGGACTCGGTCCTCGTCTGGCTGAGGACTCAGTCCTCGCGGGGAATTCTCTCCGCCCCGATGACACCGCGCAGCAGCTCTTCGTCGATCGGCGTCCCTCGCCGGGTCACACTGATCTGACCCGTGGGCTCGAGGATCACGCAGGCCACTTCGGCGCGCTGCCGGATGCCTGCCATCCGCAGCTTCGAATACACCTCGGCCGGGTCGACATGGGCCCTGGCGAGATTGTCGGTCAGCAGTTCGCCGCCGGCCATGAGCACGACCGCCGGGCTGTTGACGATGCCGGCGATGCGGTGGAAGTGACGGGCCTTCCCGGTCAGCGCCTGCAGAACCAGCAGGGTGGCCAGGCCCAGCACACCGGCGAAGAGCGTCGGGGTGTCGCCGAGGATCGCACGACCGATGATTGCGCCGAGGGCGATGATGGCGGCCAGGTCGAAGCTCGAGAGATTCGCCAGCGTGCGCTGGCCGAAGGCACGGACGAGGAGGATGATGCCGAAGTAGAACACGATGCAGGAGCTGATGATCCTCGCCGCGTCGATGCCGTCGAGTCCGAATTCCATCCAGTTCCAGTCCATATTTCTCCTCCCGACTGGATCTTACAACTTTATGCTTCCGCCTCGGCCCGGGACGGGGCACGCCTCGACCCGGGACGGGGCACGAGTCGGCAGCGGAGTGCGAATCAGGCGGGCGCGAATCAGGCGGGCGGGACTCAGCGGGAGCGGACCCAATCATCGACGGTGACGACGGAGAGCCTCGGCGAATCGGGCATGAGTCCATTGGTCGACATCGGGCCGGGGATCGGAATGGGAACGATCTTCGGGACACGCTTCGGTCGCGAACCAGTTGTCACAGACGACCCTGCGTCCGCCGCGGCGATCCTGCCGGCGATCGCCGGGAAGTCGCTGACCTCCGGGCCGGCAACCTCGATGGTCCCGCGCTCTCCAGCGTCGATGGCCTCGGCCATCATCCGCGCAGCTTCGTCCGCGGCCAATGCCTGGACGCGCATCTTCGGGACGAACGCCACCGGACCTGCGGTGAATGTCATCGATTCGACGAGTTCGAACCACTGAGTCGAGCGGAACATCAGAAGCTGATCGGCGGGCACCAGCCGGTGATAGACGCGCTCCTGCAGCTCTTTCGCCTGGTAATAGCCGAGCAGCCTGGACTGGGCCACCTCGGGACGGAACGCGATGGACAGGCACACCATGGCCGCACCCGGGTTCTCCGCCGCGGCCAGGGCGATCGATCGCGAGCTGCGGGAGAAGAAGTCGAGTGCCTTGTGCCGGTTGTTGGTCATGTAGTTGACGCAGTCGACGAGGACGTCACTGCCGACGGCGGCCTCGGTGACACCCTCTCCGGTGTAGGTGTCGACCCCGATTCCGCGATGGGCGGCGACCACCGAGTGGCTGCGTTCACGTAGATGTGTCACGAGTCTGCGGCCGAATGTGCCGGTGGCTCCATAGACGGTGATCTGCATGTCTCATCCCCTGATGTCGGTAGATCGGCGCGGCTGTGTCGCGGGCCGGCGGGCAGCTGGTCAGCGGGCGG
>NZ_JAKDJU010000031.1 GCF_030453725.1 Brevibacterium picturae | reverse complement strand
GGGGTTGCGCAGCGCCCGCAAGGTTGCTGAGTCGGCTCCGTCTTCTGCTCTTTTCTCTGCGTCAGCGGCTGACGGTATCGTTGATCCGGACATGACTGCTGCAGCTGAAAACACCGAAGAGACCACCCCGGGAGCCGACTCACGTGCGGCCGAACTCCTCACCGGACTCAACCCGCGACAGCGCGAAGCCGTTGCCCACACCGGCTCACCGCTGCTCATCGTGGCGGGCGCCGGTTCCGGCAAGACGACCGTTCTGACCCGGCGCATCGCCTATGCCCTGGCGACCGGTCGGGCACATCCCGGTGAGATCCTGGCGATCACATTCACGAACAAGGCCGCCAAGGAGATGGTTGAGCGCGTACGTTCGATCGTCGGGCCCGCCTCACGAGCGATGTGGGTCTCCACCTTCCACTCCTCATGTGTGAGGATCCTCCGCCGTGAGGCGAAGGTGCTGGGCATGAAGTCCAACTTCACGATCTACGATGCCCAGGATGCTCAGCGACTCGTGTCCCAGATCCTCAAGGAACTCGGATTCGACACGAAGAAGTACACGCCGCGGTCAATGCTGCACCGGATCTCCAACCTCAAGAACGACCTGCAGACGCCCGATGACTTCGTGCCCAGGCCGAACAACCCCGCCGATGAAGTCCTCGCCGACGTGTTCAAGCGCTACACCACTCGCCTGCGCCTGGCCAACGCCTTCGACTTCGATGACCTCATCGCTGAGACCGTCCATCTCTTCGGCGCCTTCCCCGAGGTGGCCGACTTCTACCGCAGACGGTTCCAGCACATCCTCGTCGACGAGTACCAGGACACGAACCCGGCCCAGTATGCTCTCATCAAGTCTCTGGCCGGCGATGGTGCCGGCGGCTCCACCGGTGCTGAGCTGACTGTCGTCGGTGACGCAGATCAGTCGATCTACGCCTTCCGCGGGGCGACCGTGCGCAACATCGTGGAGTTCGAGAAGGACTTCCCCGAAGCGGAGACGATCCTGCTGGAGCAGAACTATCGCTCGACGCAGAACATCCTCGATGCCGCGAACGCTGTGATCGCGAACAATCAGGACCGCAAGGACAAGAAGCTGTGGACCTCGGAAGGCACGGGCGACTCGATTGTCGGCTGGGTGGCGGAGAACGAGCAGTCGGAGGCCCGCTTCATCGTCGATCGGGTTGACGAACTCATCGACAACGAGAAGTACACCTATGGTGACTTCGCCGTCTTCTACCGCACCAATGCTCAGTCCCGTGCCATCGAGGATGCTCTGGTGCGCACGGGCATCCCCTACAAGGTCGTCGGCGGGACCCGGTTCTATGAGCGCAAGGAGATCAAGGACGCCCTCGCGTATCTGCGCGTGCTGGCCAATCCGGATGACGATGTGAATCTGCGTCGCATCCTCAACGTCCCCAAGCGAGCCATCGGAGATCGCACCGAAGGCATCGTCGCAGACTTCGCCGATCGGGAGGGCATCAGCTTCTACACGGCGCTGGGACGTCTTGACGAGATCGTCCATCTGTCTGCCCGTGCGAAGACCTCCGTAGCGAAGTTCTACGAGCTCATGCGCGATCTTGCAGCCACCGCCGAGGCGGCTCCCCTCTCACGGGTCATCGAGGCGATTCTCGAGCAGAGCGGCTACCTCGAGTCGCTGCAGAAGAGCACGGACCCACAGGATGAGTCGCGGGTCGACAACCTCGCCGAGCTGGTGGCCGTGGCCGAGGACTTCGTCGCCACTCAGGCCCTCGCTGCAACGGGTGATGAAGCCGACGCTGAGACAGAGACAGGAACCGCGGCTGCTTCCGCAGCCGCGTCTGAGGCTGCTTCCGGTGGTGCTGAGTCCGAATCGGCTTTGAGCGAAGACGCCGAGGGCGAAGCCATGGCTGACGGTGGGAGCACCGAGGACGATGCGGATGCGCAGAGCTCCGAGACTCCTGCGTCCGGCAGTTCATCGATCGAGGCTTTCCTCGAACAGGTGGCGCTGGCCTCCGACACCGATCAGATTCCTGATGCCGAGCTCGGCCAGGTCACGCTCATGACATTGCACACGGCGAAGGGTCTCGAGTTCCCCGTCGTCTTCCTCACCGGACTCGAAGACGGTGGTTTCCCGCATGCCCGGTCCTTCGAGAACCCTCATGAGCTCTCTGAGGAGCGTCGTCTTGCCTATGTCGGCCTGACTCGGGCCCGGCAGCGACTGATCGTCACTCGCGCGGAGACTCGCAGCATGTGGGGACAGCCGCAGTACAATCCACCGAGCAGGTTCCTGTCCGAGATTCCGGAGGATCTCATCGAATGGGAGAACACCGGATCCTTCTCCTCCGGCATGGGAGGCGGACTCTCCTCAGGTGGCTATGGCGGGGGAAGCTATGGCGGCGGCTACAGTGGCTCTCGCAGCGGCGGTTTCGGTTCCTCACGGGGATCCGCACAAGGATCGAGCAGTTCATCACGCTCTCGGTCAGGTTCTGCCAACTCCTCGTCTCCTGTCGCCGGTTTCCCGAACCGGATCCGGCCCAATCGAGAGATCATCACCGTGTCGGTGGGCGAGAAGGTCTCACACGAGTCCTTCGGCCTCGGGACGGTGACAGAGGTCAACGGAGTCGGCGACAAAACGGTGGCCGTCGTGGACTTCGGCTCCTTGGGCACGAAGCGTCTGCTGCTGCGCTACGCGCCCATCGAGAAGCTCGGCTGAGATCCACCGACGGGCACAGAAAGAGGCGCCGAGGTGAAAGTACATTCACCTCGGCGCCTTCCCATGCCGGACGCGGCTATGGGTTAAAGATCATTCGCTGCCAAGATTCTCGTCGGCTCCGTCGCGACCCTGATCAATCTGGTCTTCGAACTTGCCGCCGGTCTTCTCATTGGCAAAGTCAGCAGCCTTATCCAGACCCTGATCGCTGAACTCTTCACCCTTTTCGCTATTCATGGCGTCCTTGGCTTTGTTTGTAAGATCGTCGAGTCCCATGCTGTCTCCTTTCGCTGGAAAAGGTTCTTGCGAACCTTCTGACACCATCCACCCTGCCACTGATACTGATCCGGTGAAACCGAACCCTCCCGTTTCTCAGGGAATGCACAAACTGACCGCTGAGGCACCGCCGGTAACTTCAACGCGTCTCCGGCACGATGAACGCCAAAGCCACGAGAACCAGTGCGAAAATCAGTCCAGTTGCGATGTCGACGCTCTTCGAACGGTTGGTCCAGACCTCGTCCCACGGCTCGGGCATCGCACGCACCATCGCAAGACCAGCGGGGACAATCGCCAAGACGATCGCGCCCAGACGGAAGTCAACGACAGTGCATGCGGCGGCGAGGAAGATGCCCAGCAGACAGGCCAGGAGAACCCAGTCGCGTGGGACGGGATTCGAATAGCGCCGTTTCCAATAGATCCAGCGCTTGGCGATCGGGCCCCGTCCACGCCTCGCATGGCGTGGATAGACCTTCGTCCTCTCAGTGGAAGAAATGGCGGCTCCCGGTCAGGTACATGGTGATCCCAGCCTTCTCGGCCGCTTCGACGACCTCATCATCGCGGATCGAGCCGCCCGGCTGCACAACCGCACTGATGCCTGCGTCGAGGAGGATCTGAAGCCCGTCGGCGAAAGGGAAGAAGGCGTCCGAGGCGGCCACGGCACCGGTCGCCTTCTCCGCCCCGGCACGTTCGACGGCCAGCTTCGCGGAATCGACTCGGTTGACCTGGCCCATTCCCACTCCGACGGAGGCGCCGTCCTTGGCCACGAGTATGGCATTGGACTTCACCGCACGGCAGGCCTTCCACGCGAATTCCAAGTCGGCCAGAACCTCAGCGGACGCGGCCGGGCCTGCGGCCAGTGTCCAGTTGTCCGAGGCATCGCCGTCAGCCTGGAACGCATCACGATCTTGAACGAGGAAACCGCCGGTGATCGGCTTGATCTCCGAGGGCGCAAAATCGACATCGCCGAGTTCGAGCAGGCGCAGGTTCTTCTTGCTCGACAGCAGCTCGAGTGCTTCGGCGGAGAACGACGGTGCGGCCAGGCATTCGGTGAAGATCGGCTTGATCGACGCGGCCAGTTCGACATCGACCTCACGGTTGGTCGCAATGACACCACCGTAGGCGGACAGGGAATCGCATTCGTGGGCCGCTTGGTGGGCGGCTGCAGCAGTGTCGGCCACGGCGATCCCACAGGGGTTGGCGTGTTTGACGATCGCCACCGCAGGACGGTCGAAGTCGAAGGCCGCGCGGATCGCCGCATCGGTGTCCGTGTAGTTGTTGTACGACATCGCCTTACCGCCCAGCAGCTTCGCACCGGCGATTCCGCGGGTACCGTCGGAATACACGGCCGCTGCCTGGTGGGGATTCTCGCCGTAGCGCAGATCGGTCAGCTTCTCCCCCGTCATCCCCGCGAAGGCCGGCTGGCCGGCGACCGTCGATGCATCATCGGCTCCGACGTCTTCGGTGCCCGATGCGAGCTCTGCGGCGAACCAGGAGGCCACAGCCGTGTCATAGGCAGCGGTGTGGGCAAACGCGCGAGCGGCGAATCCTCGCCTTGCCCCGAGGTCGAAGCCCTGGCCCTGGGCCGCTTCGATCACGGCGGGATAGTCGCCGGGATCGGTGATGACGGAGACGGTCGGATGGTTCTTCGCCGCTGCCCGCACCATGGACGGCCCGCCGATGTCGATCTGCTCCACGCAGTCGTCGAAGCCGGCTCCGCTGGCCACGGTATCGGCAAATGGGTAGAGGTTGACGATGACGAGGTCGAAGGGCTCGATCTCGAGCTCATCGAGCTGGCTCATATGATCCGGCTTGCGCGAATCGGCGAGGATGCCGGCGTGGACCCGCGGATGCAGGGTCTTGACCCTGCCTTCGAGGCATTCGGGGAACCCCGTCAGCTCTTCGACCTTCGTGACTGCAGCACCCGCCTCGGCGATCTTCGCTGCTGTCGAACCGGTGGACACAATCTGGACACCGGCGGCTTGAAGTCCGCGGGCCAGATCCTCCAATCCCGATTTGTCGTAAACGCTGACGAGCGCTCTCTTGATCGCGCGGGTTCCTGTCACAAGTCCTCCTTGAAGGCTCGATTGCCGATTCGTGCGGGTGGTGAGTGGGTCAGGCTGACGCCGCCGAGGTGGCATATCCGCTGACATGCCGTCCCTCGATGACGAGGTCATGGTGGGCGAGGTGGGCGAGGAGACGGACGAGTTCCGTCCTCTCCTGAGTTTTGATGCGTTCGTGGACCGTGTCTTCTGTGTCCGCGTCGCTGACGGGAACCGCGAATTGGGTGATGATCGGGCCTGTGTCGACCCCGGAGTCGACGAGGTGGATGGTGCCGCCGGTGATGCGCACACCGTGGGCGAGGGCGTCTCTGACACCGTGTGCGCCGGGAAACGCCGGCAGCAGGGCCGGGTGCGTGTTGATGATCCGGTTGTCGAAGGCTGCGATGAACGCGGGCCCGAGAATCCGCATGAATCCAGCCGAGATCACCCAGTCGGGTGAGAACCCTGCAACGTCATCGCGCAGGCGGAGGTTCCATTCCTCACGGTTCGCAAAGTCCTTGGGTCGTGCTACGAAGGTGGGGATCGAGTGCGCTTTCGCGCGGTCGAGAACTCCCGCGGTCTGGGAGTCGGAGCCGACCCCGACGATCTCGACCCCACGATCCGATTCAGCGAATGCGTCGATGACTGCCTGCGTGAGGGTACCCGAGCCGGATGCCAGAAGAACGATGCGCACGGACCCATTCTAACGTTTGAATCTTCGGCTGTCGGTCGTGGACCTCAAGAATGCGGACTCTGACTTCCGTCAAGGATTTTGTCAGTGGACTGTGACAAACTATCGGTGTGACGTCACCAAACAATACTGAAGAGAAAAGCGCGCCCACTCCAGAAGAGGAGAAGCAGGCCGCGCCCGCTCGCCATGGCCTGGTCCTGATCCTGCTGATCCTCGCCTCGGTCCTGACGTTCACGTACCCGCTGCCGTTCAAGGTCGCGGCGATCGCGTTCGCCATTGCCGCCGTCGTGTGGTCGATCCGCTACATCATCGCCGTGGTCAGGACGAAGCAGAAGCGCAACATGTCTCTGGGCATTCTGGGCGGACTGCTCGCCATCTACCTCATCTTCTCGACGATGTCGTCGGTCGTCCTCTGGCCCGTGCAGTCGAAGTATGAAGAGTGCGTGCGCGATGCCATCACCCAGCAGGCCCAGCTCTCGTGCACGACGGAGTATCAGACTGGTCTTGGCGATTGGTTCAAGCAGCTGACCGGCCAGGATCTGCCCGGCACGAACTGAGGCGTCTCGCGTCACACATGACCGGATCAGTCGTCGTCCGAAAAGTCGGCGCTTCGTTCGTCGGCGATTCGACCGTAGGGCTCTTCGTCCTCGTCGAACCCATCGTCGTCAGGGGAACTCGACCCGCTCTGCATGTCGGACAGCCGGGTCAGCACCAGCCCTCCGGTCATTCCCAACCCCAGCCAGGCGGTGATGACGACTGCAGATGTCAGCGCCGAGGGCCCGAATGCAGACAGCCCCACCGGCCCCATGGATCCTCGTGCGAAGACCGCAAGGATCTGGAGCACGACGAAGAGTTTGGCTGCCGCGACGCCGAGTCCGGTCCAGGACGCCGTCATCACCTGATGGGCACGATCGCGACCGATGATGACGCTGAGGACTCCGAGCAGGACCAGCAGCGCCGGCGCTGCGTTCGTCCACGCCGGGTAGTCGCCGACGAGCAGCTGGAGCACCGGAACGTGTGGGACCGGCCCGACCACAGCGTGAAACACCGAGCTCGGGTCCCCGGCTCCCACGTTCACACCCGTGCCTGCGATCCAGGACAGCGAGGCGAACAGGATCCCCGGCGCAAAGAGAATCTGAATGATCAGCAGGCCGACACCGGCAGACAACGGTGAGCTGTAGACCTGCAGTGATTCGGCAAGCTCGTCCCATCTCAGCACGATGCCCGTGGCGATGACGAGGGCGGAGAGGAACGCCGATCCCCACAGCAGCCTCTTGACCAGGTGTGCGCCGACTTCCCATGCATCGTCGTCAAGATCCTTCAGGCGCGGGATGTCGCCGAGACCGCGAACCCAAAGGTACCCGGCCGCCGAGGCGGACAGGAGCATGAGGGCCAGCCGGAGGAAGCCCAAGGGTGTCAGCGCCCCGTCCCCGAGCAGAAGTGTCAGCGTGACCAGCGGGCCGGCGTAGACGATGACGTACGTCGCCAACGCGGCGAGGATCGCCTTCCACCAGGATGCGCCGACGCTGTCGATGCCGTCGGCATCTGGTTCTGTGACACCAGCGACCAGGCGCTTGGCACCTGCGGCGAACAGGAGCCACACGCCCAGTGTGATCAGGCTCGGGGCCAGCGAGAAGTCGAAGCCCATCGTCGAGACGCTCAGGCCGTGGACGACGCCCCACAGGGCGAACGCCCACTCGGGGATGATCGCATACGGCAACTGTGAGCCGAGTCCGATGAGCCAGAAGACGGTGGCGATGACGAATGCCGCGGGGACGGTGATGAGGTCGATTCTCAGTACCTCCATCAGTCCCAGCAGAACAGGATGGCGGTGGGTGCGGGGGTGAGGAGAAGTGTGCATCACTCTCATTTTCGCTGACGCTGTGCCCGCTTCCTGGTATTGACCACGCGATTCTTAGCAGTGGGAAGTACAATTGCGCCAGGACACGCTTGTAGACACGAAGGATGCATCCAACGATGAGCAACGGGAACGACGAACCGAATCTCCCGCCACCTCCCAAGAACCCTCCCGATAACGACAGAACGGGATCCGGTGCGGAGACCTCGGCGGACAACACTGCTGATGAATCGGTGGATACAGGCAGCTCCGGCCCGCAGACGCCTGCCAGCGGATCCGAACAAGCTCCGTCCTACCACAACGATCAGGCCCCGCCGTTTCCGGCGAACGATCAGGCCGGCGGCAACCAGCCTCCTCCTGCGGGCCAGGACAATCAGCCCGAGGAGCACCAGCCGCCGCGCCCCGAGGTGCAGCAGGCCAACTCGAACCAGCCCCCGGGCTACAACGGCGGCCCCTACCCCGGCGGTCCCTACCAGGGCGGCCCGCAGCACAGCGGACCGCAGCAGCCTGGCCAGCCCCAGGGTGGAGGTCCCTACCCCGGCGGCCCCTACCAGTCGGCCCCCGCACAGAACGCGCCCGCTCAGCCCGGGCCGTACCAGACCGGTTCCGGCCCCAACGCCCAGCGAACGGGTTCGGGCCCAGGACAGGCGCAGGCGATCCCACAGCCGGCCCCGGCCCCCGGGTTCGCCGGGCCGGCGACGACCGCGACTCGTGCCGATGCCCGCCCCGACAAGAAGAAGAGCAGGATGCCTCTCTTCATCGCTCTGGGTTCGGTGGCCCTGGTGGTCATTCTGGTGGCCGTCGGATTCCTCGTCGTCAACACGGTCAATAAGAACAACTACGGCCCAGACAAGGTTGCCGAAGACTACGTGTCGGCCTTGAGCAAGGGCGACTTCGCGGCAGCCGAGAAGATCGCGCCCTCCCCTCGTCCGGAGGGAACGAACCTGGACCTCCTGTCGAAGGAATTCACCGAGCCCTCCTCGGCGAAGGTCGAGAATGCGAAGGTCGAGTCCTCGAAGGTCGATGACGACAAGGGCACCGTCATCGTCTCCTACGACCTCGACGGCACCAAGTACAACGTCGAGCTGCAGGCGAAGAAGGACGGCAGACAGGACCTGTTCTTCGACAAATGGTCGCTCACGGGCCCCGCGCTCAATGTGATCTCGCTGGATATCCCGGCCACGGACAGTCTCAGTGTCAACGGCAAGGACTACAAGGCGAAGGCAGGGACCACCTCCTTCGCTGTGTATCCGGGCAACTACGACTTCACGATCCCGAAGAGCAAATGGGTCAGTGAAGCCAAGGACACGGCAGCGGTGAATTTCCCGAAGGCCTTCGCCCCGGGCGATAAGCCCAGCGATGAGGAAGTGTCTCCGATGACGCTCAATCTTGACCTCGCACCCACGAGCGCCTTCCAGAAGGAAGTTCAGAAACAGGTCGAGAAGGAGCTCAAGAAGTGCTTCGACAACAAGGACATCAAGCCCAAGTGCAAGTTCATCAAGTTCGACCCGACGGAGATCCCGGTCGGCGGCTCGGATGAGAAGCTGGCCGATCTGGCCAAGAAGGACACCGCCAAATGGGAGATGAAGGACATGCCCAATGTGAAGGCGGACTTCGGCGCCGGTGACACGAACACCGGTTCCTTCTTCACCGAGGATCCGGGCAAGTTCGATTTCACCGTGCAGGGTAAGAAGTCCGGTTCGTCCTACTTCTCCAACGGCAACACCCTGTCGGTCTCGGGCAGTGTGAAGATCGACGGAGACAAGCTGTCGGTCGAGTTCTTCGACTTCTGAGTCGAGTCGTCGGCGACGGCAGTCGCTGACCTCGCCGAGGTGGCCCCACCAGAGTGAGACAGTGCAGACAGGGAGGGCCTGGGTTCAGCTGAACCCAGGCCCTCCTTGCGTCGCTGACCTCAGTTCATCGCGGCCCGCTGTGGTGCCGACACTCCGGAAACCTGTTCGAACCAGGATCCGGCAGCCATCACGAGTTCATCGGCGAACCGTCGCCCCGAGAGCTGTGCGCCGATGGTCCGACCGTCCTTCGTGTAGCCGGCCAGGACGGTCCCTGCCGGCTGTTCTGACATGTTGTAGGGCATGGTGAAGCCGATGTGGCCCATCGGTTCGTCGACCTTCGGGTAGGGCATTGGCTGTTCCGCCGGAAACGCCGCGTCGGGTGAGACCGGCGAGATGACCAGGTCGTAGGCTGCTGTGGCCGCGACGCTGCGACGTCGGATCTCCTGCACGCTGTGGTAGCACTCCATGAGCCGCACCCCCGTGACGTCGGCGCCGCCCTGAGCCCATTGCTGGATGTAGGGCAGGATGAGGGCCTGTTCCTCGACGGGCAGGGCGCGCAGGTCACTCCACGAACGCACCCGCCAGAACAGGTCCATATCGGTCAGCAGCCCATCGTCGATGAAGGGGTCGAGCGTGTCGACCACGGCCCCGGCGCGTGCGAAACGCTCGGCAGCCTCGGCGATGGCCGATGCGATCTCCGGGGTGACGGGCTCTCCGCATCCTGCCTCGAGCTGGAGCCCGATCCGCAGCCCCTTCGGGTCGAAGTCGCCGATGGCGGCCGGCCCTTCTGCGGCAGATCGGGGAAGGCGGGAGTAGTCACGGTCGTCGGGGGCGGAGATGATGTCCATCGCCGTCTTGACGTCACCCATGGTCCGCGCCAGGGGCCCTGCGCAGCGGCCCATATACGGCGCGTCGAGCGGGACCCGGCCGAAGCTGGGTTTGAGCCCGGCCAGTCCCAACCAGGTGCAGGGCAGGCGGATCGATCCGCCGATGTCGGAGCCGATGTGGATGGGACCGTACCCGGCAGCGGCGGCGGCTCCTGCACCGGCACTCGAGCCGCCGGTGGTCAGGGACGGGTCCAGGGGCGAGCGGGTGATGCCGTGCAGGGAGGACACGCCGGAGGAGAGCATGCCCCAGTCGGGCATCGTCGTCGATCCGACGATGACGGCGCCGGCTTCTTCGAGGCGTTGCGTGATCGGGGCGTCGTGCCTCGACACGGGCTCCTCGACCCAGGCGTGGCCGCTGGGCATCGGCACTCCCCTGCGTGCGACGTTCTCCTTGATCGTGACCGGGACTCCGTCGAGGGGTCCCAAGGCTCGGCCCTCACTCCAGCGGGCGGCGCTGGCTTCGGCCGCGGTACGTGAGCGGGCGTCGTCTCGGTGGTGGAGAGCGTTGATGACGGGTTCGCATTCGTCCATCCTGTCCACGACCGCGGTGAGGACCTCGAGCGGGTCGAAGGTCCCGGACTCGTAGCCGCTGGTCATGGCTATTGCTGTGTGGTCGGCAAGCGTGGTGTCGCTCATCTGCCGTCCTTTCTTCTCGTGCGTCTGACGAGGCTGTGGCGTCGTTTCGGGCTCAGGTTGCTGTGGCGAGCGCTCCGGCCAGGCTGGGGGTGGCCGCGATGAGGCTGCGGGTGTAGTCCTCGCGAGGGTTGGCATAGATGTCCTCGGTCGACCCGGATTCCACGATGCGGCCGTCCTTCATCACGATCACATCGGAGCACAGGTGTTTGACCACGCCGAGGTCGTGGGAGACGAAGAGCAGGGTCAGTGCATAGTCGTCGACGAGGTCGGTGAGCAGGTTGAGGACCTGGGCGCGCACGGACACGTCGAGGGCGGAGACGGGTTCATCGGCGACGAGGATCTGCGGTCGGGTCACCAGTGCTCGAGCGATCGAGATCCGTTGTCGCTGTCCGCCGGAGAACTGGTGTGGGTAGCGCCGCATGGCCGTGGTGTCGAGATCGACCGCCAGCAGCATCTCCTCCACCCTGGCCAGTCGTTCGTCCCTGGCCATGCCGCGGGCGACGAGTGGTTCTGAGACGATGTCCTCGACACGCATCCGTGGGTCGAGGGAGGCGAAGGGGTCCTGGAAGACGATCTGGAGATCCTCGCGCAGGGATCGCAGCGCCGCCGAGCTCGCCGACTCCACCCGAACGTCGCCGACCCTGACCCGGCCCGAGGTCGGTCGGTCGAGTCCGGAGAGGATGGTGAGCAGGGTCGATTTGCCCGAACCCGACTCCCCCACGATGCCGAGGCGCTGCCCTGCAGCGACGCTGAAGCTGACGTCATCGAGTGCGCGAACCGGAGATCGGCGACGCAGCAGCAGTCCGCGTGAGCGGAAGTGCTTCGAGACTCCGCTGACGTCGATGAGAGGTGCGGATGTGTCTGTACTCGGACTCTCCCCCGCCGAGGCGGTCGTCGGCTCGTCCGCGTCGGTCGGTCCTGCCGTGTTGGCTGTCGCAGCAGCGTCGGTCGGGCCCGCTGCGTCGGTCGGGCCCGCGTATGACAGTGCTGTCTTGAGGGTGTAGAGCTTTCCGCGTGCATCGGTGGCTTCGAGGTCAGAGGAGGCCAGCAGCCCGCGCGTGTATTCGTGCTGGGGGTCGGTGAAGATCTGCGCCACGCTGCCGGTCTCGACGATACGGCCCGCGTACATGACGATGACTCGGTCACAGACTCCGGCGACGACGGCCAGGTCGTGGGTGATGAACAGCAGTCCCGCCTGCACCGCGGCGACGCGTTCGGCGATGAGGTCGAGCATGTGCTTCTGCACCGTCACATCGAGTGCAGTGGTCGGCTCGTCACAGATGAGCAGCCGCGGCGAGTTCGCCAGGGCGATCGCCAACATCACCCGCTGCCGTTGGCCTCCTGACATCTGGTGCGGGTACGCGTACCGGGCACTGGCCGGATCGGGCATGTGCACGCTGGTCAGCAGGTCCAGGACCCGCCCGGGAATGTCCCCGCGGCGGACCTCTGCGTGGATGCGCAGCACCTCGGCGATCTGGTCACCGATGCGCATCAGCGGGTTGAGCGCGCTCATCGGCTCCTGGAAGACCATCGACACCAGGTCCGAGCGCATGCGCGCCAGCGTCTTCTCCTTGGCTGCCAGAACATTGCCGTCGAAGCCCTGCAACGACACACTTCCTTCGGCTGCCAGCTCTTCTGGCAGCAGTCCCATCACGGATTGTGCCGTCAGTGACTTCCCCGAACCCGATTCACCGATGAGTCCGACCCTCTCCCCGGGCGCCAGGCTCAGTGACACGTCCTGGAGAACCGGTGCCTGCGCGCCGGCTGGGGTGATGGTGAGGTCACGGACCTCGAGCAGGTTCTCATCCATTGCCGCGGGCCTCCATCTTCGGGTCGAATCGGTCTCGGAGGCCATCGCCCAAGAGGTTGAAGCCGAGCACGGCGATGGCGATGAACAGCCCTGGCCACAGCGCGAGCCCGGGCTGGGTGGACAGGAACTGCTGGGACTCCTGCAGCATCCGTCCCCAGGAGGGAACCGGGGCCTGTGTGCCCAGTCCCAAGAAGGACAGACCCGCCTCGGCGAGGACGGAGATCGCGAACGCCACGGAGGCCTGCACGATGACCATGCTCGCGATATTCGGCAGCACGTGGACGATGGCGATCGCCGGGACGCTGCGGTTCGAGGCCTTGGCCGCACGCACGTATTCGGAGCCGAGCACCTGCATCGTTCCCGAACGGGCGACGCGGGCGAATCCGGGGATCGCGGCGATTCCCACGGCCACCATGGCCGGTCCGGTCCCCGGCTGATAGACGGCGGCGAAGACGATCGCCAGCAGCAGCGCGGGGAAGGCGAGCAGGATATCGTTGGCGCGCATGATCACCGCGCCCAGCCACGCGCCCCATGGGTACTGTGCGAAGACTGCGGCGACGATGCCGATGGGGGTGCCGATGAGCACGGCGATGCCGACGGCCACGATGCCGACCATGAGGGTGATCCGGGCCCCGTACATGATCCAGGTCAGGGTGTCGCGTCCGAATCTGTCCGTGCCGAACAGGTGCTCGGGGCTCGAGGGCTGCAGCCGTGCGACCGGGTCGACTGCGCTGGGACCGTATGGGGTCCAGATGAAGGACACGAGCGCGAGAGCGACGATGAGGAAGATGAGGCCGCCGCCGATGATCATCGAGGAATTGAGTCTCAGCTTCCTGCGCCTGCGCCGCTCCACGGAGGTCTCCCCCGCCGAGGTGGTGCTCGGGTTCTCGCTCATGACGCTTTCCTGATCCGTGGGTCGACGATGGGGTAGAGCACGTCGACGATGAAGTTGATGACGAGCACGAGGAGGACGAGGACCATGACGATGCCCTGGACCGTGACCAGGTCACGGTTGGCCACGGCGCGCACGAGTTCGGACCCGATGCCGGGGATGACGAAGATCTGTTCGATGATGACGGCGCCGACGAGGAGCGTCGCGAGCTGGACGCCGGCCACGGTGATGACGGGGATCGCCGCGTTGCGCAGTCCGTGGACGAACAGAGCCTTGGTCCGGGTCAGGCCCTTGGCTCGGGCCGTGCGGATGTAGTCCTCGCGCATCACGTCGAGGACGGCCGACCTCACGTACCGGGTGAGGATCGCGGCCTGGACGAGTGCCAGCGAGACGACGGGCAGCACCAGGCGGATGAGGAATCCGCCCAGTCCTTCGACCGGGGCCATCCACCCCTGGGAGGGGAACCAGCCGAGTGTCAGGGAGAAGACGATGACGAGGATGATGGCGGCGAGGAAGTTCGGGACGGCGATGCCGATCTGGCTCAGCGCGGAGATCGTCACTCCGATCCAGTTGCGCTGTTCGAGGGCGGCGAAGGTGCCCAGCGGGACGGCGATGACGATCGCCAGGATGATCGCGGCGATGACGAGGATGCCGGTGACCTGGACGCTGCCGAGGATGACCGGGGTGATCCGCGCTCCGGTCACGTACGAGGTCCCGAAGTCCCCTGTCAGCATCCCGCCGACCCAGTCGAAGTATCGGATCAGCGGCGGCTGATCGAGTCCGTACTGGGCTTCCAGCGCCGCCACCGCCTCAGGAGTGGCGTTCGTTCCCAGCGCGACCTGTGCGGCGTTGCCGGGCAGGATGCTCATGAGTGCGAAGACCACCACCGAGGCGACGAGCAGTGCCAAGACGAACTGGATCGCACGGTTGGCCACATAGCTGATCATGGAGGAGAGTACTTCAGTTCCAGCTCAAGTCCGCGATCCGGAACGCGTCGGAGACCCTGTTGGCTGGGATTCCGGCGACGTCGGATTTCGCGATGACGAGGTTCGGGAACAGGAACAGGAAGTCTGCGGCGGCATCTTCGGTGATCGTCCTCGCGATCTTCTTCATGCCGGAGATGTATTCCTCTTCCGTGCCGGTATCGGCCTTCTCCGCGATCTTCTTGATCTTCGAGTCGTCGTAGCCGATGTAATAGTCGTTCGAGAACACGGTGAGGATGTCACGAGGCTCGGCATGGTTGATCACCGACATGTCGAAGTCGTGCTTCGTGAAGGTCTTGTCCAACCAGACTGCGGGGAACTCCTGCGTCTCGATGTTCGCCTCGAGTCCGACCTCTTTGAGTTGGGCGGACACGATCTCGGAGATCGCCTTGGCATAGGGCAGGTTCGGCACTGTGAAGGCGAACTCCTCCCCCTCGATGCCGGCTTCCCTGATCAGGTCCTTGGCCTTCTGCGGGTCGTAGTCCCAGACTTCCGTCAGATCCTCGTAGTACGGGTCCGTCGGCGGAACCATCGAGCCGATGAGTTCGCCGTATCCGGCCCATGCGGTGTCGAGGACTGCCTTGCGGTCGATGGCATGCATGACCGCCGCCCGCGCCTTCGTATCCTTGAAGATGCCCTTCGCGTTGTTCATCGACAGCACGACCTCTCCGTTCGTGGTGCCGGAGATGATCTGGTAGTCGTCGCTCTGGAACTCTCCGGCCAGTTCAGGGGCCTGGAGGTTGGAGACGACGTCGATCTCTCCCGATTTCAGAGCGTTCGAGGCCGAGACCGCGTCTTGGAAGTACTTGAACTGAACGTTCTTGACCGCTGGGGTCTCGCCCCAGTAATCGTCCCGGGCAACGAAGTCGATCGACTGTCCGCGAGTGAATTTCTCGATGGAGAAGGGCCCGGTGCCGATGGCCTCGTTGGCCAGGTCATCGGTGCCTTCGGTGTCGAAGACCGCTCCGACGAGGCTGGTCATATTGAACAGCCAGGTGTTCGAGGGCTTTTTGAGCGAGATCTCCACGGTGAGATCATCAGGGGTTTCGATCGAGTCGACGATGTCCATCTTGGACTTCAGCGCGTTCTTCCACTCATTCTGCACCCGTTCATAGGAGAATTTCACGTCCTCGCTCGTCAGGTCGGCGCCATTGGAGAACTTCACGCCCTCCTGCAGATGGAAGGTGTAGGTCTTGCGATCCTCGGACACGTCCCAGTCCTCGGCCAGGCTCGGTTGGATCTCGCCCTCACCGTCGACGCGGACGAGGGATTCGTAGACGTTTTCCATCAGCGCCTCTGGAATCGCGATTCCCGAGGTGGAGGTGAAGTCGAGATTGACCGGTTCAGCGGTGAACGCGATCGTCATCGAATCCTTCTTCGCCTGCTCTTCGGAGTCCGAGGCCCCCGCCGAGCACCCTGCCAGCAACAGGCTCGAGGCAACCACTGCTGCCATCCACGAACTGACACGCGGAGTCTTCATCGCTCTCCCAAATTCACGAACCCACATCGGCTCACTCGTCTTCTCTGACCGGACACCGTACAGACGCTGACCGGCCTCGCCAGTTTAGCGGAAGTTCTCACCAGTTGAAGCGTCGGTGCTCATATCGTGGGGAAGAACCAACGGAGAGAGCCCGGAACCTGTCCGGGGCTCGAAGAGCAGGTCTCAGAGCCCCGACTGTGCGGCGAGGGCTGCGGCCAGCTTGTCGAAGGCGATCTTGCGGTGTGAACGGGAGTTCTTCTCCTCCGGTGTCATCTGCGCTGCACTGATGTCACCGCCGTCGGGGATGAAGATCGGGTCGTAGCCGAACCCGTGGTCTCCCGATGGGTTCGCGGCCAGGCGTCCCGGCATGACGCCTTCGGCGGAGAACTCGCGGCCGTCTGGGGTGACTGCGGCGGCAGCACAGCGGAACTGTGCCCCGCGGTGCTCGCTCGAAATGTCGGAGAGCTGGGCCAGCAGCAGCTCGAGGTTCGCCTGATCGTCTCCGTGTCGGCCCGCCCACCTGGCGGAGAAGATCCCCGGCGCACCGCCGAGCACGTCCACGGCGATCCCCGAATCATCGGCGATGGAGGTGCGGCCGGTGGCCTGCGCTGCGGCGCGAGCCTTGATCAGCGCGTTCTCCGCGAAGGTGACCCCGGTTTCCGGGATGTCGCCCAGGCCCGCCTCGGCGGCGGTCATGACGTGGATGTCCTCCCCCAGCGCGGGGAGGAGGATCGCTGCGAGTTCGCGCCTCTTCCCCTCGTTGTGGGTGGCCAGGACGAAGGTGGTCATTTGTCCAGGACCTCGGTCTGGATGCGGGTGAGGTCGGTGCAGCCCTTGGCCGCGAGGTCGAGCAGGTGGCCCAGCTCCGCACGATCGAAGGGTGCGCCTTCGGCTGTGCCCTGGACCTCGACGAATGCTCCGCTGCCGGTCATGACGACGTTCATGTCGGTTTCGGCACTCGAGTCTTCGACGTAGGGCAGGTCGAGGACCGGTTCGCCGTCGACGATGCCGACGCTGATGGCCGCGATCGAATCCTTGATCGGGTTGTTCGCTGCGGGGATGATGCCGGTCGAGCGGCCCTTGTCGATCGCATCGGCCAGAGCCACATAGGCGCCCGTGATCGATGCAGTGCGAGTGCCGCCGTCGGCCTGGAGGACGTCGCAGTCGAGGACGAGGGTGTTCTCGCTGAGCTTCTCGAGGTCGATGACGGCACGCAGGCTGCGACCGATGAGGCGGGAGATCTCATGTGTGCGTCCGCCGAGTTTGCCCTTGACGGACTCGCGGGTGTTGCGAGAGTCGGTGGCCCGCGGCAGCATCGCGTATTCGGCGGTGACCCAGCCGCGGCCCTGACCCTTGAGCCAGCGCGGTACGCCCGCGGTCAATGAGGCCGCGACCAGGACGCGGGTGTTGCCGAATTCCACCAGGGCGGATCCTTCGGCGGTGTTGATCCAGTTGCGGGTGATTGTGACTTCGCGGAGTTCATCGACGAGTCGTCCGTCTGCGCGCACTGTGTGCCTCTTTCGGTTGTCGGTTCTGGAGGCAGTCATACGCTCCAGCTGTTGCCTGGTTTGGCCAGTTCGATGGGCCCCCTGTATTCGCGGGCGGCTTCGCCGCGGACGATGGAGCAGTCCGTCCAGGAGGGAATGTGGGTGAGGACGAGGGACTTGGAGTCTGCCGCCTGGGCCACGCGCCCGGCGCGTTTGCCGGTGAGGTGGATGCCGCGAGCACTGTCGCGGTCTTCTTGGAAGGCTGCTTCGCAGAGGAACAGGTCTGCCCCGCGTGCTGCCGCGATGAGGTTGTCGCATTCGTCGCTGTCACCGGAGTAGGTGATCACTGCCCCCTTGTCGTCTGTGATCCGCAGGGCGTAGGCCTCGACCGGATGGTCGACGAGGAAGGATTCGACCCGCAGACTTCCGATCTGGTGGCTGATTCCGTGGTCGAGGTCGGCGAAGTCGAAGGCATGACTGAGGTCGGTGTCGTTTCCGCTGGCGGCGACTGGGGACTTTCCGGGGGCCGTGTAGTAGGCCCGGGTCAGCCGTTCTTGGGCGCCGGCCGGGGCGAAGACGCTCGTCCTGGTGCGAATCGACCCGGTGTCGGAGATGTTGCCGTTGAAGAACTTCGGGTCATAGCAGTGCTTGACGTACAGACCGGTCATGTCCATGCAGTGGTCGGGATGCAGATGACTGAGCACGACCGCGGTCAGCCCATCCGTGTCGACGGCGCGCTGCAGCGGGGACAGTGCCCCGGATCCGAGGTCGAGCACGATGCGTGTCGGTGACTCCTCATCGGTTTCGATGAGATAGCAGCTGGCTGCGGAATTGGGTCCGGGGAAGGAACCGGCGGTGCCGATGGCAGTGAGTTTCATGTGTCGTCGTCCCCCGGCAGTTCGCTGAGCAAGGTTGTGGTGAGCCTGTCCTGAATCCAAGTCAGGAAGTCGTACAGGGTCAGTGTGAGCTCTTCGGACTCCTCGAGTTCGTCTCGGTGAGCGTATTTCGCTTCCTGGGAATCCTCGGTGTCGATGCCCATGCGCACGGCCAGGACCAGGCGCAGGTCGTTGAGCCCTTTCATCCACGCCAGGACCTCATCGTGGCTCAAAGCGATCGAAGGGCCCTTGGCGAGTCCGTTGAGGACGATTCGCACATTGTGGGCCTTCGCCTGCTGGAGATCGAATTCGGTGAGACGCCGGAACTCCTGTGAACGCTCCTCGTCGAGGGGGTCGACGTCGGGAAACAGGCGCAGCAGGGCCGGGTCCTGGGGTCGTGGCCGTTCGACCAGCCCGAGACGTGCTTCCCAGTTCTCCGAATCGGGGCGTCCGTCGTTGTCGTCGTCTTCTGCCAGCAGTGCCGCCAGGTCGGTAAAGACGGTGAGCATGAGGGATCGTTCGTTGTCCTCGAGTCTGAGGACGACCTCGTCCCCACTCGCGTCGATGGCTGCCATGTGTCAGTCAGATCCTGTTTCCGGTTGGCACGCGGCCCACAGGCCGTATTCGTGCATGGCTTGGGTGTCCCTCTCCATGGCTTCGCGGCCGCCCGTGGCAACGACGGAGCGGCCGTTCTCATGGACTTCGAGCATCAGCGAGTGAGCCTTCTCGGTCGAATACCCGAAGTAGGCCTGGAAGACGTAGCTGACGTAGCTCATGAGATTGACGGGGTCGTTGAAGACGACGGTTTTCCATGGCTTTGCCTGTTCTGTCGCCGGTCGAATGTCGACCTCCGGCTCCAGAACTGGAGTCGTTGGATTGCTCACGTTTCCACCTTACGGCAGAACACTGACGCTGTCGTGACGTAGTATCGCGCCTATGAGTGATCTCACACGGACCGGATCGACGGCTTTTTACACGGATCAATACGAATTGACAATGGTCCAGGCGGCGCTGGAATCGGGTGCCGCTCACCGTAGGAGCCTGTTCGAAGTCTTCGGTCGCAGCCTGCCCGCCGGTCGCCGCTACGGAGTTGTCGCCGGCACCGGCCGCATCCTCGAGATGCTCAGGGATTTCCGCTTCGGCGATGAGGAGCTCTCGTTCCTCAGCCGTGAGCAGATCGTCGATTCGAGAACCATTGACTGGTTGGCCGACTACTCCTTCTCCGGCAGCATCCGAGGATATGCGGAGGGCGAGATCTACTTTCCCGGCTCCCCGCTGATGACGATCGAGTCCACCTTCGCGGAAGGGGTCATCCTCGAAACGCTCATCCTCTCGGCGATGAACTACGACAGTGCGGTTGCCTCGGCGGCCTCGCGCATGGCCCAGGCTGCAGGAGATCGACCCTGCGCGGAGATGGGTGGCCGCCGCACCAACGAACATGCCGCTGTCGCCGCCGCCAGGGCCGCTGTCATCGGCGGGTTCGCCTCGACGTCGAACCTCGCCGCCGGATTCAAGTATGGCCTGCCCACGATCGGCACCTCCGCTCATTCCTTCACGCTGCTCCACGATTCGGAGCAGGAGGCCTTCGCCGCCCAGCTCAGATCTTTGGGCACCGACACGACTCTGCTCCTGGACACCTATGACGTCGAAGAGGCCTTGGCGACGGCTATCCGTTTGGCTGGTGAGAATCTGGGTGGGGTGCGCATCGACTCGGGGGACCTCATCGAACAGGCCAGCGAGGTCCGGGCCGGCCTCGACCGTCTCGGCGCTCATGACACCAACATCACGGTCACCAGTGACCTCGACGAATATGCGATCGCTGCTCTCGCCGCCTCCCCCGTGGATTCCTACGGTGTCGGAACGCGAGTGGTCACCGGCTCGGGTGCTCCGGCCGCCGGGCTGGTATACAAGCTTGTGGCCCGTGCCGACGAGTCGGGGGCCTGGACCTCGGTGGCGAAGAACTCCACCGGCAAACCCTCACGTGGCGGTCACAAGGACGCCTTGCGCCTCATCGACGGTGCGATCGCGGTCGAAGAGGCCGTCGGCATCCCGACTCTGCCCGGGGATCTCGGCGATGGTCGTTCGCTGACCGTTGACCTCGTGGTCGATGGTGAGATCGACGAATCGTATATCGGTGCCGACGGCGTCACGAAGGCCTGTGCCCGGCACGACGAGTCCCTGGCCGAGCTGCCTCGTTCAGCCAGGCGCATGCAGGACGGCGAACCGGCTATCCCCACAGTGTTCTATCCGATGTGAGGGTGTTCTCTGCGATGTGAGGACGGTTTACCGGCAGGGACCGGCCTCACTTCTTGCCGACGAACCAGCCTTGGAGCTTCTTGATCCGCGCCTGGATCTGTTCTCTGGTCGCCTGCGCCACAGCCGGTCCTCCGCACGCTTTGCGCAACTCGACGTGGACAGTCTTGTGCGGTGTCCCCGTTCGACGTGACCATGCGCCGACGAGGCTCTGGAGCTGGTTGCGCTCCTCCTTCATCGCGCGGTGGTCCAGTTCGCTGGGCTGCGCTTCCGGCTCGGGCGGTGCCGCAGCGGTCTTCCGCTTCGCCTGACGGGCCTGTTGGGTCCGCAGCAACTCGTGGACCTGTTCGGGTTCGAGCAGGCCGGGAATGCCGATGAAGTCGAGTTCGTCCTCGGAGCCGATCGCTCCGCCGGTGCCGAACTCGCCGCCGTCGAAGAGCACCCGGTCGAAGAGCGCCTCGGCGCCGAGTGCTTCGAAGGAGCCAAGCTGGTCAGATGCCCCTTCCTCGCGGTTCGCCTGTTCCATGGCCTGTTCGTCGAAGACGACGACATCGTTCTCGTCCTCATTCTTCGGTCGGTCGAGGGCGTGATCACGTTCGACTTCCATCGTGTTCGCCAGAGCCATGAGGATCGGGACGGAGGGCAGGAACACCGAGGCGGTCTCACCTCGTTTGCGTGCGCGGACGAAGCGCCCGATTGCCTGGGCGAAGAACAGCGGGGTCGCCGATGACGTCGCGTAGACGCCGACGCACAGTCGTGGCACGTCAACGCCTTCGGAGACCATGCGGACGGCAACCATCCACCGGTCGGTGGAGTTCTGGAACTGCTCGATCCGCGCCGAGGCTCCCGCTTCGTCGGAGAGCACCACCGTGGGTGCCTCACCAGTGAGTTCGCGCAGCACCTTGGCGTAGGCGCGTGCGTTGTCCTGGTCCGTGGCGATGACGAGCCCGCCGGCGTCGTGCACAGTCCGCCTCACCTCCGTCAGGCGCAGATCGGCGGCCTTGAGCACTGCCGGGATCCAGTCGCCGGCAGGGTCGAGTGCCGTCCGCCATGCCTGAGCATTGATGTCCTTCGTCGTCTCTTCCCCGAGCACGTGCGACATCTCGTCGCCGGCTCTGGTCCGCCAGGACATGGCGCCGGCATAGGCGAGGAACAAGACCGGACGGACGACTGAATCCTTCAGCGCACGTCCGTACCCATAGGAGTAGTCCGCCACCGAGGTGCGAATGCCGTTCTCGTCGGGGGCATAGGTGACGAACGGGATCGGTGAGGTATCCGATCGGAAGGGAGTGCCGGTCAGGGAGAGTCTGCGTACTGCAGGACCGAAGGCCTCCCGGACAGCATCGCCCCAGGACAATGCGTCTCCTCCGTGATGGACCTCGTCGAGGATGACGAGAGTACGGCCTGCTGCGGTGCGGTTGTGGTGGAGCACCGGTTTGGCGGCCACCTGCGCGTAGGTGATGGCCACACCGTGGTAGCCGGGGGCGTGTTTGCCCTGAGCGTTCTTGAACTGGGGGTCGAGTTTGATGCCCACGCGTGAGGCCGAGTCGGCCCATTGCACCTTGAGATGTTCTGTGGGTGCAACGACGGTGACTCTGTTGACGACTCGTTGCGCCAACAGTTCGGCGGCGACTCGCAGTGCGAATGTCGTCTTGCCTGCGCCCGGTGTCGCGACTGCGAGAAAGTCCTTCGGCTGATCCCGAAAATACTGTTCCAGAGCCTCAGCCTGCCAGGCGCGCAACTTTCCGGCCGTTCCCCAAGCGGCACGCTCGGGAAAGGCCGGTGGCAGCTGTTCGGCAGCGGAGGTCCCTGGGAGACGTTCCGCGGCCATTTACTCCTTGGGTCCTTCAGACATCGTTGAGTAGATCTCTTTGCACCGCGGGCACACAGGGAACCTCTCGGGGTCTCTGGTGGGCACCCACACCTTTCCGCACAGGGCGATCAGCGGTGTGCCCGTGACCATGGATTCCATGATCTTGTCTTTGGGTGCGTAGTGGCTGAAACGTTCGTGGTCTCCGGGTTCAACACGTTGTTCGGACTGCTCACGCTCGATTGTTGCTGAACCACCTGATGCTGGATAGGTCATGGCTCCATTGTAGTTCCCTAGAATGAGTGCCATGGACAGAACTCACGAGGATTCCCTCACAGAACGCTATCGCGAACTCAGCGACGATATTGCTGCGGCCGTGGCTTTGGTCTCAGCCAAACGGGGCAATGCCCTTCACGCGATCACCGTCGACTCGTTCCTCGATGTGTCCTATGATCCGCCGACCATGGCGGTCAGCATCTACGGCGGATCACGGATGATGGAGACGCTGGAGACGAGCGACCATTACGCCATCTCTGTGCTCAACTCCTCACAGCGAGACATCTCCGAGCGGCTGGGCGCGCCCGGCCAACCGCTCTACGGTGCGCTCAAAGGCATCGACACCTTCCCCGCTCCCCATTCGGGCCAGCCTGTGCTCACGGACGCGATCGCCTGGTTCGAGCTGCGGACAACGGAGATCCTCGAAGTGGCTACTCACAGCCTCGTCGTCGGAGAGGTGGTGTCTCTGGGGGCCGGCGCCGACAGCAATAGAAGCAAACCATTGCTGCGGTGGCGCAAGGCCTACGGAACCATCGGCCCGCGCTGATCGGAGCTTGCGGATGAATGTCGGCGGGCCCCCCCAAATACCCCGCCCCGGGTTAGGGGGTCGGGGAAAAGGAGGGCCCCCCGGCGGC
>NZ_JAKDJU010000179.1 GCF_030453725.1 Brevibacterium picturae | reverse complement strand
GGTCTGCAGTCGACCGTCCTGTCCTGGATGGTTCCCGGCGGGGCGTGAGGCCCAGCGAGCTGAACACTGAACACTGAAGACTGAATACTGAAGAGTACGAACCGAAGAGAAAGAGGCCGTGCCCATGGTCAAGAGACAGTTGCCCAATCCGTCCGAGATCTTCGAGCTGATGAAGTTCAAGAAGTTCGAGCTCGACTCAAGGAAGCGCCGTCTCGATTCGGCGCTGACGATCGAGGATCTGCGCACGATCGCAAAGAGGCGCACACCTGCCGCTGCGTTCGACTACACAGACGGCGCAGCGGAGGGGGAGATCTCCATGGAGCGCTCGGTGCAGGCCTTCGAAGATATCGAGTTCCACCCGTCCATCCTCAACGATGTGTCGCAGGTTGATACGACGACTCAGATCCTCGGCGGCAGTTCGGCGATGCCCTTCGGCATCGCGCCGACCGGGTTCACCCGGCTGATGCAGACCGAAGGCGAGATCGCTGGCGCCTCGGCTGCCGGTGCGGCGGGCCTCCCGTTCACATTGTCCACACTGGGAACGACCTCGATCGAGGACGTGAAGAAGGTCAACCCGAATGGGCGGAACTGGTTCCAGCTCTACGTCATGCGCCAGCGGGAGATCTCCTATGGCCTCGTCGAACGGGCTGCCGCTGCCGGATATGACACCCTCTTCTTCACCGTCGACACTCCGATCGCCGGTGCTCGACTGAGGGACAGTCGCAATGGGTTCTCGATCCCGCCGCAGCTCTCGCCCAAGACCGTGCTCAACGCCATTCCACGGCCCTGGTGGTGGTGGGACTTCCTGACGACGGAGACGCTGCAGTTCGCGTCCCTGTCCGAGACCGGCGGAACCGTCGGGGAGCTCCTCAACTCGGCCATGGATCCGTCCATCGACTTCGACGATCTGGCCACGATCCGCAAGATGTGGCCGGGCAAGCTTGCGATCAAGGGAGTCCAGACCGTCGCCGATGCCCGGAAGCTGGCCGACCTGGGCGTCGACGCCATCGTGCTGTCGAACCACGGCGGCCGCCAGCTCGATCGCGCTCCGGTGCCCTTCGAGCTGCTGCCCTCGGTGGCGAAGGAGGTCGGTCAGGACCTCGAGATCATAGTCGACACCGGTATCCGCAATGGTGCCGACATCGTCGCATCGATGGCGCTGGGTGCGGACTTCGCGCTCATCGGCCGGGCCTACCTCTACGGGCTCATGGCCGGCGGCAGGGAAGGCGTCGACCGGACGATCGCGATCCTCAGCGAGCAGGTCGAGCGGACGATGAAGCTGCTCCAGGTCTCGAACGTCTCAGAACTCAACCCGAGTCATGTGACGCAGCTGCGGCGGTTCAGCCGGGATGGTCAGTTGGACGGAGTGGAGACGGACGCTGGGACAGAGACGCCGTGAACGGTACTCGGACTGCTCCCGGCTGCGACGCCATTCATCGCAGAATCCACATCGCCTTTCGTCAGGACGTGGGTGAATGTCAGCCGGCGCCCGCCGTCGTTCGCCGAGGTGGGGCTCAGGTTCGCGTGTCCACCCGATTGAGCACGTACACCGAGACAGCCACGAGGAGGCACGTCCACAGTGTGGAAACCGTGACGACGAGGGCAGCGCTCGCCGCGGAGACCGACGAAGCATCGAACGAGGTGTTGTCTCCGCCGACCAGGGACGTGCCGAGCTGAGTCGCATGGGTCGCCAGCGCATACGGAGAGACGAGTGCAGCTGTGGGCCCGATCAGCAGAGCGGTCGTGGACAGGCCTGTGACCACCAGTGCGATCGCCACCGGGACGGCGAACGAGCGGATGACGGTCGACAGCCCCGACTGAATGGCCGCGATCGGCACGCAGGCGATGATGACGAGAACGCTGCTGAGGATGTACTCGATCGGCAGCAGACCCGGCAGTCCGAACACGAGTTTTCCGACGACCACGACGGTGATGAGCAGAACCACCTGCATGAGCCCGGCCATGACAGCGACCGCCCCGACCTTGCCGATCACGGTGCGCCATGTGGGGGAGGGGGTGGACATGAGCGCGTTCCAATTGCCGTTGCGGTGCTCGACCCGCCACACCAGGGCGGCGAGGATGGCGATGCCGACCGGCAGCAGAGCCATGCCGTAGAAGCCTATCGACCGGATCCACAGCGTGTGCCAGCCGTCCGTCACCCCCTGCTCGGTGTTGAGTGTGCCGATGGCACCGGAGGCAACGGCGATGACGGGAAGGAGAACCACGATCGGCCAGCTCAGTGAGCGCCGCAGCTTCCTGAACTCGGTTGGCAGCGGTGCCATCTCATTCCTCCTGACGATCGAAGCGGGCGGTGATGAGGGCGAAGGCGCCGGCGCTGACCACAGCCAGAACAAGGATGGCGAGCAGGGGAATGTCGAGGTAGACGAGGTCGGTTCCGACATAGGCGGCCGCGCTTGCCAGCTCGTAGTAGCCCCAGGGTGTGACGAATTGCAGCCACCCCGGCAGCGCCGGGGCGAAGACGGCGATGAAGACGCCGATGACAGCGACGCCGAGACACACGATCTGATTCTCGACCTTCGCCGACAGCACGATATGGAACGCGAGCACAGAGAGGTTGATCGTCACAGCCGCAACGGTGAATGCCGTCCAGTGCGCGGCGGGAAACGCCGAGGATATGCCGATGCCCCAACCGGCCGTGATGAGAATGAGGCTCTGCAGCACCGTGGCCGCGACGATGATGAGTCCGAGAGAGGCGAATTTCGCCCGACACAGTCGTCCCGGAGTCGCTCCCGATGTCGACGACAGCATCCAGCCGTTGCCCGCGTGCTCGATCTCGACCAGCCGGCTGGAGAGGACGGCGATGACGAGCGGGGAGATGAGGCTGAGAGCGAGTCCGAGGCCGGCGAGCAGAATCTTCCAGCCGAAACCGTCGGGATCATCGAGCTGTCCGAGCATCCCCGAGGCGAGGGCGCGGAAGGCAGTCACCCCCGCGATCCCCAGCGGGAGGACCACGGCGATCGGTCCGATCCACAGGTGCCGCATCTTCGCGAATTCATTGCCGATGACGCTCATAGTCCTGCTCCAGCGGTCAGATCTTTGAAGACGTCCTCGAGTGACTGTTCGTCCCGTCGGACCTCGAAGACGTCGATATCGGCTTCGACCAGGCTCGAAACGGTCCGCGCCGTCGCCTCCTCGCCGAGGCCGCCGATCCGGATCGTTCCAGCGTCGGGCTGCCAATGGTGGCCACGTCTCTCCACCACCGCCCGGGCACCGATGGGGTCGGAGCAGCGGATGAGGACGTCGGGTGTCGACTCCGACAGCAGCTGTTGGCGCGAACCTTGGAATATCAGACGGCCCTCGGAGACGATGCCGAGCACCGTTGCGGTCCGATCGATCTCGCCGAGGAGGTGGCTGGAGACCATGACCGTCACGCCCGCCTCGGCGAGGGTGCGGAGAAGATCTCTGATCTCCTCGATCCCAGCTGGATCGAGGCCGTTGGTGGGTTCGTCGAGGATGAGGATCCGGGGTGCTCTGGCCAGGGCCATCGCAATGCCGAGGCGCTGCTTCATGCCCAGGGAATAGTCACGGACGCGCTTCGACATGTGCCGGCGGAGGCGAACGGTGTCGACGGCCCAGTCGATCTGGCGGGGTGGGAGGTCGAGGAGCCGACCGACCAGCCGCATGTTCTCCTGCCCGGTGAGGTGGGCGTAACCGGGTGGGGATTCGATGAGGGAGCCGATCTGACCGAGCAGACTGCGTCTGGTCCGACGGGTCATCGCTCGGCCGAGGATGTGGACCTCGCCGGTCGTCGGGCGGATGAGTGAGAGGAGCATCTTCATCGTCGTCGACTTCCCGGAGCCGTTGGGGCCGAGGAATCCGTAGACGCAGCCTTCGGGGACCCGGAGGCTGAGATCGGTCACGGCGGCGCGGGAACCGTAGCGTTTGGTCAGTCGGTCGGTGGCGATGGCTGTGTCCATGCCATCCAGCCTCGTCGGTCGAGGCCAGCGGCACATCGGTCTCAGGACAGAGACCCGGTTGAGCAGTGAGGTTCGCACCTCTGTCCTGAGACAGAGGCTTCAGTCGTTGTCGGCGCGGACCAACCCGGAGGTGAAAGCGGTGACGACGATCTGGACCCGGTCGCGCAGATCGAGTTTCGTCAGGATGTTGCTGATGTGGGTCTTGACGGTGCCCTCCGTGAGGAAGAGCTCGGCGGCGATCTCCGAATTCGACAGCCCCTTGGCGACGAGGTGGACGACATCGACCTCTCGTGGGGTGAGGGCGGGCAGCGCGGGCGCCTCGACCCGGGATGTTCCCGCGGATTCCGAGGGCGGGGACGGCACGGTGAACTGCTCGAGGAGGCGCCGCGTAGCGCTGGGCGCGACAACCGCGTCCCCAGCGCTGATATGGCGGATCGCCGAGGTCAGCTCGGCGGTTCCCGCATCCTTGAGGAGGAAGCCACTGGCCCCGGCTCGGAGTGCGTCATAGACGTATTCGTCGAGGTCGAAGGTGGTGAGGATGAGCACCCCGGGCGCACCTTCGGCCCCACAGATGAGGCGGGTGGCCTCCACGCCGCTCATCCGCGGCATGCGCACGTCCATCACGACGACATCGACCTCGTTGTCGTGGACGAAGTCGACGGCGATGTCCCCGTCCTCAGCTTCACCGATGACGCTGAGATCGGGTTCGGCGCCGAGGACCATGGCGAATCCTCGACGCACCATCTCCTGGTCATCGACGAGCAGAATGCGGATCGTCATGGACCATCTCCGATCGGGAGTCGTGCGCGGACCGCGAAGCCGTGTGGATCGATGGAACCGGTCTGCAATGTGCCGCCGTAGGCGCTGATGCGTTCGTGCATGCCGACCAGACCGTGTCCAGCGGAATCTGCGAGACCGGCGTCGGTCGGTTGCGGGGCCTCGGAATGTGCGCTGTCGCGCTCAGGAGCAGGCCCCTGGCCATCGTCACTGATCCGGACTTCGACACTGGTGTCGGTCGTTTCGATGACCACGCTGACCTGCTGAACCGAGGCTCCGGCGTGTTTGCGGACATTGGTCAGCGCCTCCTGGACGGTTCGATAGACCGTGAGACCAGGTCCTGCAGGCAGCCGGTCCTGCCCGCCGCGGTACTCGAAGGCGATGGGAAGACCGACCGCTCGTGACTCCTCGATGAGCCGGTCGAGCTGTTCGACTCCCGGCTGGGGTGCCTGCTCTGCCCGTTCATCCGATCTGAGGACATCGAGCATGCCACGCATCTCGGTCAGAGCGGACCGGCCGGTGTCCCGAACGTCTTCCATGGCACGTTTGGCCTGGTCCGGTTTCGACTCCACGGTCGTCGCGGCACCATCGGCCAGGACGGTGACGACGCTGAGGCTGTGGGAAACGACGTCGTGGATCTCGCGCGCGATGCGCGAGCGCTCCTCGGCCGCGACGATCTGCTTCTGTGCGTCGGCCTGTCGTGCGAGCTGACGAGCCCGCTCATGCAGGCTCTCGATATGCGCTCTGCGGAACCTCACCAGTGCACCCCAGGTTCCCGCCCATATGACGAGAGCGATGAGGACTCCGATATCGCCGAGGTTGAGGTACCCCGACTGCAGAAGTCCTGTCGTGGCGATGACGGTGACGATGACGACGGCCGATGTGGCCGGGGCGGAGACGACCCACCGGCATCTGGAGGAGAGGTTGTAGAGGGCGAGGACGAGCACGAGGTCGGCGACGAGTGGGTCGACGTCCAGGGCCAGCTGGATGACGGCGACGATGAGGATCGTGAGGAAGACCGGCACCGGATGCTGGCGTCTGAGCACGTAGGGAGCGCAGAGGCCGAGGGAGAGCAGGATCCCGGTGCCGGCCCACAGGTGCTCCGGAGTAGCAGCGAACTGTATCGGCAGGTTGTAGATGAAGAC
>NZ_JAKDJU010000178.1 GCF_030453725.1 Brevibacterium picturae | reverse complement strand
CGGCTCTGCTTTCGGTAGGGCTCTGCAGCTCAGGTGCTAGAACGGCGGCGGTCCTCCTGAGTCCCAAATCCATTCGTTCTTCTTTGCCAGTGGTCTGAGCATCGAGCTGTTCTTCACCCACCCGGGCTGTTCGCCCGTCGCCTTCGGCCCTGGCCGCTTCCTTGCTTTCCGTATATCACCATGCATCGGCTGATCTTCAGATCGAGCTCTCGGTTCGGGAGGATCAAGTGATTTGGCGTCCTTTGGACGCATCTCATCGAACAGTTTTGCGTGGGCTGCGTTGATCGGATGGTCACCGGGAGCGACTTCAGTGGTGATGCCATGTCGAAACACATATTCCAGAACGCCGGTGCGGGACATGCGCACCGAGTATTTGCGATCGGTCTTGGCCTGGTGGTGCAGTTTGCAGACACAATGCAAGTTCCCGAACCGAGTGAGTCCTCCCCTTTCGGGGTGATCGCGGTCAAAGGGGATGATGTGATCGATCTCCGTGTTCTCCGCGCGACCTAGGCACCCTGGGATTGTGCATGTCCGCCATTTCGCGACCAGCGTCTGCCGGACATTCGAGGGAATCTGATAGGTCTTGGCCTTGGCATCGACCGGGGTTCCCGTGGCAGGATCGGTGAGCATTCGGGTCCAGGTCTTCGAATGTCCGGCAATCCGTCGAGCCGTGTCAGCTGGGATCGGTGAGTCGTCTGAAAATACGCCAGGCAATTCGCATTCGCCGGCGAGAGTGAGGAATGGAACCGTGGTGACCATCTTCGCCTGCGAATCGAGCCATTGTCCGTGGGTCGGCATCCTCAGAACGACCTCTGCTTGAGTCTCTGAAGCCGGGCCGTCTTCGTCCGAGTGGCCTCTGTCCGTGTGGCCACCATCCGTGTGGCCTCTATCCGCGTCGTCACTGCCCGAGACTCCGCTGGCCAGGCCCGCATTCACTGCGTTGACCACATCAGCGGGGGTCAACGAGGCACCATCGGGGAGGTCCAACGGAATTTCGCGGGTCGAGGTCTGTCCGGTCGTGGTGTTATTCGAGGTCACCTGTATGTTGAGTTGAGGGCATGTCCGCGTGAGGATGTCGAACATGAGGGCAGCGATGCCGCGATCGTCATCAATCGACATTCCCGGTTCCACCTGGTCGCCGAATGGAGCGATGTTCCCAGACCGTATAGCTTTCGCAAATGCTGCGATCCGAATGTAGCAAGCCTGCAGTTCGGGTGCCGGCCCAGTCAGCGTGAGGTATGCCGTTCCGTCCGGAGCAGTTGAGATGTCAACGCGTCGGCGCTTGCTCGCCTCTTCGACACGTTCTTCGAGGGGTTCGAGCACAGCGATCTTCATGCCGAGGGACTTCTTGAAGGTTTCGATCGTGATGTCGGGTCGGCGTTCGGCTAGGTAATCGTCGATGAGTGGCAGATTCTCGAATTTCACGTCGCGGCACGCATATGCGGTGGCATTCGCATGTTCGATGGTGAAGTCCCCGGCCACGCACCGCGCAAAGAACTTGGGCAACCCGTGCACAAGAAGCATTCCCGAGGTGATCTGGATATATGCGCGAGCGGTGGTTGTGCCTAGGACTGTCGTGAACTCCGCGATATCCTCTGCCTGCGACAGTTCGTGCACCCAGTTGTAGAAGGTCTGGTCCAGCCTGAAGCGCGGGAAGTTGGGCAGCCGATTCTTCTTTCCCTTCGAATTCTCTGCCCTTCTCGCCCGTGGCCGTTTCGCGGCGCGTTGGAACCTGCGGACCGTCTCGGCGATCGTCGCGTGGGCGTACGGTTCGCCAGGGCAGGGGTTGTGCAGATGCAGATGTTCGACCACCTCGTTGAAGAACAGTTCGGCAGAGACATCCAGAGCGGACAGCTGCGCGAGATCACTGGCTGCAAAGACCGCAGCTGCATCGGCGAAGGGCGAATCCGGAGCAATGCGAAGGCGACGTCCCGAGCTTGGCGGATCATCATCGAAACCTGCGGTGGAATTGCTCCTGCGGCTCTCGTTTGCAGACGCATCCTTGGGATCATGGGCAGGTTCGGAAGCGGTGCTGTCGGGTCCGGAGGGGCGCTTCACTGTGGTCACCTGCTCTTCACGTCGGTGTGAGTGCGTACCCCAATTCTACTCACTGGCGCAGATTATTACCATCACAATAGAGTAACAAACTTATTTTTGTTCTAAATGTATTCGAGCCTGAATGCATACGAGAGGACCTCATGAACGAAACTACGAGTGGACCTGATGAGCGAAACATGGATCGCCGAGCCCACCCGGATCACACGACAGGATCACCCTGCCCATACGGGCTGCACCAAGGCTCGCTGCCGAAGCACCAGCGCCTCGGCGCGACTGCCCGCTCTCACCGCATAAGAAGCCCCGGCAGCTGATCCATGGCATCGAAAGTCTCACCGGCACCGAACTCCGTCAGCACCTCGGGCCGCTGATGGACAGGCGAGTCGGGACAGAAGCCGAAGACGTGCGCACCCGCCGCAACGCCGGCCGTCACACCGGTCGGCGAATCCTCGATCACTGCAGTCTCGGCCGGGTCGACACCCAAGGCATCAGCGGCCGCCAGGTACACGTCCGGAGCCGGTTTCGAGTGAGGCAGTTCCATTCCGGAGAAGATCCGGTCGTCGAAGACGTCGAAGAGTCCGATCTTGCGCAGCTGCAGGTTGATCTTGGGGCGGTCGGCGCTCGACGCGCACGCGAGCCGGCCGGGGTAGGCGGCGGCAAGGGCACGCACCGCCTCGGCGACTCCTGGGATTGCCTCCAATGACATTTCGAGCGCGTCGTTGCGACGTTCACGGAACCGGCTGAGCCACTCGGCGTCGATGCGGTAACCGGAATGCTCCTCGATGACGTCTGCCTCATCGCGGAGCATCTTCCCGACGAACCGGGACACGCACTCATCGCGTGAGATCTGCCATCCCAGCTCATTGAGCATCTCCCACAGAACCGTGTTCGTGAGGCGCTCAGAATCGACGAGGACTCCGTCGCAGTCGAACAGAACAGCAGCATATTTCGGGCTCAGATCCATACCCCGATTCTGCCATTCGGCCCTGACTCCTGCTCTCACCCTCGGTCGCGAGCGACCCGAAGGGAGCCCGGATCAGCCGACCGAAACCGTGGATGCCGAGTAGAGGATGTACGCAGAGACGAGCGCACAAGCGACGATGACCAGCGTGAACAAGGTCAGCCAAGCCCCAGCGGGCAAGCTCGATCCCTGGGCAAGGATGTAGGCGTCGGACTGTTGGATGCGGCGCCGGCGAGTGTGCACGCGGATGACCTTGACGAGGTCCTTGAGTGAGCCGATCGCCAGGGCCGTGCCCAGGCCGGCGACGAACACGGAGATCCATTCGACCGGCAGGAACACGACGACGAGCTGTGCGGCCACGGCCGTGACCACGGCGATCGCGGCGCCGGCGAGGTTCCGAATGAAGATGAGGGCGACGAGCAGGATGAGCGCACCGACCGACAGTGCCAAAGGTGCCCAGCCCTGGACCGCCGAGGTGATGAGAACCAGTCCGAGGACGCCGGGTGCCGGGTACCCCCAGAAACCCGACCAGGTGGCGGAGAAACCGACCTTGCCGAAGGAATTCATCTGCCCGGAGTGGTCGAAGTTCAGGGAGATCCCCTTGACTACGCGACCGGTCATCAGCGCAGCGAAGGCGTGGCCGAGTTCGTGCACGAAGGTGACGAACATGCCGAAGAAGCGCCAGACTCCCGGCGTCAGCGTCACGGCCAGCGGAATTCCGAGGACGAGCAGCAGCTGCACGGCATCGGGCTCGAGGCCGTCCTGGCGGCCGAATCCGGACGTGATGGCATCCCACCAGGTCGATACGCCCTGCTTCAGATCCATGCGCGCACCTCCACCGATTCCGGTCCCACTGCCATCAGCTGCTCGTTCATTGCGGCCCAGTCTAGGAACCGAGTCTGAGTGGCGTCCTCAGGGTCGGCCGTCGGAACAGTCGGCCGTCTGAACCGCAGACCGTATAACCGCAGACCGTCCGGCCTGTGATCGAACTCTCCACGTCAGCCCCTTACCCGCGCTTCGGCCGCGACCATAGAATTCTTCTGTGCCGACCACCGACGCTCTTCTCGCCTTTCTCGCCGCCGCCCTCGTCATCATCGTGATCCCCGGGCCGACGGTGCTCTTCGTCGTCGGCCAATCGCTCTCCCACGGCAGACGCTCGGGACTGACGAGCGTGCTCGGCGGCAGCGTCGGCATCATTCCGATCATCGTGGCCGTGGCATTCGGCGTGGGCACCATCGTCGCCCAGTCGGTCGTCATCTTCACGATCGTGAAAATCCTCGGCGCCGGCTATCTCGTCTACTTGGGCGTTCAGGGAATTCGACACCGCAGAAACGGCAATGAGGTGCCCGAGGACCCGTCGGCCTCGCATGCCGACGACAGATCTGCATCCCTCGAAGCCGACGCCGCGGTCGATGCCAACGCCCCAGTCGATCCCGACGCCGCGGTCGATCCCGAGACCGCCGCAGCCTCATTCGTCCCTGCCGGGCGGGAGCTCAGCTACCGCTCGATGTTCATGCAGGGCCTCATCGTCGGCATCTCGAACCCGAAGACGATCATCTTCTTCGTCGCGGCCCTGCCCCAGTTCGTCTCGATCGAGGCCGGCCACGTCCCGCTGCAGATGATCGTCCTCGGCCTCCTCTTCCAGGCCCTCGCCCTGTTCTCGGACGGATCCTGGGCCTTCATCGCCGGCACAGCGCGAAGCTGGTTCGCCCGCTCGCCGAGGCGGATGTCGCGTATCCGCGGAATCGGCGGCGGCATGCTCATCGGCCTCGGCGGAACGCTGGCCTTCGCCAGTCAGTAGCGTCACGTCTCCCGCTGGTTGGAGAACGCGGCGTCGAAGGAAGCCTCCGGTCGCTTCCACAGCAGCTCACGGATACGGACGACCGCCTCGGCGGCACCATGGAGCCGGTCCATACCGGCGTCCTCCCATTCGATCGAGATCGGCCCGGTGTACTCGATCGACCTCAGCGCTCGAAACGCATCCTCCCAGTGCATGTCCCCGTGCCCTGTCGACACGAAGTCCCACCCTCGCCGAGGATCGCCCCAGGTCAGGTGTGAACCGAGGATTCCGCTCCGTCCGCTCGCAGGCCGAAGCCGTGTGTCTTTGCAGTCGACGTGGTAGATGCGATCGGCGAAATCGGTGATGAAGCCGATCGTGTCCAGTCCCTGCCACAGCAGGTGGCTCGGGTCCCAGTTGAGGCCGAATGCTTCCCGGTGATCGATGCACTCCAACGCCCGCACCGTCGTCCAGTAGTCGTAGGCGATCTCGGACGGATGAACCTCGTGAGCAAAACGCACACCTTCACCGTCGAAGACATCGAGGATGGGATTCCACCGGTTGGCGAAGTCCTCGTAGCCGGCATCGATGACATCGGCGGGGACAGGTGGGAACATCGCCACATACGGCCAGATCTTCGATCCGGTGAACCCGACGACTGTGTCCACGCCGAGTCTTCGGGCCACACGGGCCGCCCGCTTCATGTCCTCGGCGGCTCTCCGGCGCACGCCTTCGGCCTCGCCATCGCCCCACACATAGTCGCGCACGATCGCCTGATGGCGGAAGTCGATCGGATCATCGCACACGGCCTGGCCCGCCAGGTGGTTCGAGATCGCCCAGACCTTGAGACCGTGCCTGTCCAATATGTCGAGACGTGACTGCAGGTACGCCGGATCCTCATCGGCCCTGGCCAGATCGAGGTGATCGCCCGAACATGCGATCTCCAGTCCGTCATAGCCCCAGGACGCCGCCAGCCGGGCCACCTCCTCGAACGGCAGATCGGCCCATTGGCCGGTGAATAGGGTGACGGGATGCGAAGTTTCGGTCATCGCTGCTCCTTTGCAGAGTATTCGGCCTCTTCAG
>NZ_JAKDJU010000177.1 GCF_030453725.1 Brevibacterium picturae | reverse complement strand
GACCGGGACCGGGACCGGAGCCTGCGTTGCGGGCTGCGACCTGGGAGACGATCGAGCCGGCCACGGAATCACCGAATCCCGAGGCGGCCGGACCACGTCTGGCGTGCTGAACCTCTGCCCCTTCCGGATTCGAGGTCAGTGCGAGCACGAAGACCCCCCGATCATGGGCCTCGGCGAGGTCGAATGCCGGGTCCAGCGCTCCGAATCCGAGGTACGCAGACACCGTGATCGAGTCGGCTGCCAACGCCGAGGCGGGGTCCAGGTAGGCACGCGCGTAGGCTCCCATGGTGGACCCGATGTCCCCGCGTTTGACGTCGAGAACGCTGATGAGTTCGTGTGCCCGACAGGCCGCGAGGGTCTCTTCGAGAACGGCGACTCCGGCCGAACCGTACTGCTCGAAGAAGGCTGACTGCGGTTTCACCGCGGCCACACTCCCGGACAGCTCGGCCACTGTGCGCAGTGAGAATTCGCGCACCCCATCCGCTGTGCACGGCAGCCCCCAGGCCTCGAGCAGATGGTCATGGGGGTCGATGCCCACGCACAGCGGCCCGTGCTCGTCCATGGCCGCCCTCAGCCGGGCACCGAACATCACGCGCTCCAGTCCTGCAGGCTGCGAACCTTGAAGGTCTTGTCACGAACGACCTCGAGCGAAGTGACTGCCGCGGCGAATTCGGCCAGCGTGGTGATCAGCGGCACGGAGTTCGCGGTCGCTGAGGCACGGATCTCATAGCCGTCCGCCCGTTCCTGCCGTCCGGATGGGACGTTGATGACCATGTCGATCGTGCCCGCGGCCAGGTAGTCCAGCACCGACCGGTCCTCGGCGTCGGCCTCGAAGTGCTTGTGGACCTGAGTGGTCTTGATGCCGTACCGGGACAGCACCGCAGCCGTGCCGGTCGTGGCGACGACGTCGAAGCCCATGTCGACGAGTTCCTTGACAGGCAGAACCATGGCGCGTTTGTCCCGGTCTGCCACAGACACGAACACGGTGCCCGACGTCGGCAGCTTGATCGAAGCTCCCAGGAGTCCCTTGGCGAAGGCCGTCGGGAAATCGTGGTCGATGCCCATGACCTCACCGGTCGAACGCATCTCCGGTCCGAGGATCGAATCGACGACCTTGCCCTCGACAGTCTGGAATCGGCGGAACGGCAGGACCGCTTCCTTGACCGCGATCGGGTGATCCAGCGGCAGGGTCGAACCGTCACCGGCCTCCGGAAGCATGGTCCCGCGCATGTCGGCGATGGTGCGTCCGACGGCGATGAGGGCAGCGGCCTTCGCCAGCTGCGTCGATGTGGCCTTCGAGACGAAGGGCACGGTCCGCGAAGCGCGGGGGTTGGCCTCGATGACGTGGAGGACGTCGGCGGTGATCGCGAACTGAATGTTGAGCAGCCCGCGCACATTCGTCCCCTCGGCGATCGCCGCTGTGGCCGTGCGGACACGGTGGAGCACGTCATCGCCCAGGGTCAGCGACGGCAGCACGCACGCCGAGTCACCGGAGTGGATTCCGGCCTCCTCGATGTGCTCCATGATGCCGCCGATGAAGATGTCGGTGCCGTCGTAGAGGGCATCGACGTCGATCTCGATGGCGTCCTCGAGGAACCGGTCGACGAGGACGGGACGCTCGACGGAGATCTCGGTGGCCGTGGCCATGTAGTCAACGAGCTGAGTGCGGTCGTAGACGATCTGCATGCCGCGGCCACCGAGCACATATGAGGGGCGCACGAGGACCGGGTAACCGATCTCCTCGGCGATCTTCTCGGCCTCGGCATAGGTCACCGCGGTGCCGTGCTTCGGTGCGGTGAGACCGGCTCGGTCGAGGACGGCACCGAATTCGCCCCGGTCTTCGGCCAGGTCGATGGCTTCGGGCTGGGTGCCCAGGACCGGCACTCCTGCGGCCTTGAGCTTGTCGGCCAAGCCCAGCGGGGTCTGCCCGCCCAAGGTGCAGACGACGCCGAGGACGGGACCGGCGGCCACCTCGGCGTGGTAGACCTCCATCACGTCTTCGAAGGTCAGGGGCTCGAAGTAGAGGCGATCGGCGGTGTCGTAGTCCGTGGACACGGTCTCGGGGTTGCAGTTGACCATGATCGTCTCGAAACCGGCGTCGGAGATGGCCATCGTCGCGTGCACGCATGAGTAGTCGAATTCGATGCCCTGACCGATCCGGTTCGGCCCCGAACCGAGGATGATCACGGCCGGCTTCTCACGGGGCGCGACCTCGGTCTCCTGGTCATAGCTCGAATAGTGGTACGGCGTGTGTGCGGCGAACTCGCCGGCGCAGGTATCGACGGTCTTGAACACGGGGCGGATGCGCAGAGCGTGACGGACTCCGGTGACGACACCGGTGTCGAGCTTGCGCAGGCTGGCGATCTGCTCGTCGGAGAAGCCGTGGTTCTTCGCAATCTGCAGCACCTGGGCGTCGAGTTCGTCTGCCGAGGAGATGAACTCGGCGACTTCGTTGATGAGTTCGATCTGGTCGAGGAACCAGGGATCGATCTCGCAGGCGTCGAAGACCTCCGCATTGCTCAGACCGGCGGCCAGTCCCCGCTGCACGGAATGGATGCGATCGGCCGTGGCATGCGAGATCGATTCGAGGACGGAGTCTTTGACGTCCTCGTCGCTGATGTCGGGCAGGTCGTTCCAGGAGAACGAGGCCTCCCGCTGCTCCATCGAGCGCATGGCCTTCTGCAGTGCGGTGGTGAAGTTGCGGCCCAGAGCCATGACCTCGCCCACGGATTTCATGGTCGTGGTCAGCGTCGGATCGGCTGCAGGGAACTTCTCGAACGTGAACCGTGGGATCTTGACCACGACGTAGTCGAGGGTCGGTTCGAAACTGGCGGGTGTGACCTTCGTGATGTCGTTCGGGATCTCGTCGAGCGAGTAGCCCACGGCCAGCTTCGCTGCCATCTTCGCGATCGGGAATCCCGTGGCCTTCGAGGCCAGTGCCGAGGAGCGCGAAACTCTCGGGTTCATCTCGATGACGACGATGCGGCCGGTCTTCGGATCGACGGCGTACTGGATGTTGCAGCCGCCGGTGGCCACGCCGACGGCGCGGATGACGTCGATGCCGATGTCGCGCATCTTCTGGTATTCGCGGTCGGTCAGGGTCAGCGACGGTGCCACTGTGATCGAGTCACCGGTGTGCACGCCCACCGGGTCGACGTTCTCGATCGAGCACACGACGACCACGTTGTCCTTGTGGTCGCGCATGAGTTCGAGTTCGTATTCCTTCCAGCCGAGGATCGATTCCTCGAGGAGCACCTCGTGGTTCATCGAATCGCCCAGGCCGGCTCCGGCGATGCGCCGCAGGTCGGTCTCGTCATAGGCCATGCCTGAGCCCAGACCGCCCATCGTGAACGAGGGGCGCACGACGACCGGATAGTTGAGCTCTTCGGCCCCGGCCAGGGCCTCCTCAATGGTGTGGCAGATGACGGACTTGGCCGATTCCGCGCCGCATTCTTCGACGATGGTCTTGAACTTCTGGCGATCCTCGCCGCGCTGGATGGCGTCGACGTCGGCGCCGATGAGTTCGACCCCGTACTTTTCGAGGGTTCCCGCGTCGTGGAGTTCGATCGCGGCGTTGAGTGCTGTCTGACCGCCCAAGGTCGGCAGGATCGCGTCGGGGCGTTCCTTGTCGATGATCGATTCGATGATGTCGGGGGCGATGGGTTCGACATAGGTGGCGTCGGCGACGTCGGGATCGGTCATGATCGTCGCCGGGTTCGAGTTGATGAGGATGACGCGCAGGCCCTCTTCGCGCAGCACACGACAGGCCTGGGTGCCCGAGTAGTCGAACTCGCAGGCCTGCCCGATGACGATGGGGCCGGAGCCGATGACGAGGACGGATGTGAGATCTTGTCTGAGTGGCATGGGTTCTCCTTAGGCCTGTGCGACCTGGGAAGCGGACATGAGGTCGATGAAGCGATCGAACAGGTAGCTCGAATCGTGGGGACCGGCTGCGGCCTCCGGGTGGAACTGGACGGAGAACGCGGGGATGTCGAGGCACTGGAGTCCTTCGACCACGTCGTCGTTGAGGCACACGTGGGAGACGCTCACGCGACCGAAGTTCGCATCATGCGGGGCCTGTGTCTCACCGTCCAAGGGAGCGTCGACGGCGAAGCCGTGATTCTGAGAGGTGATTTCGACCTTGTCCGTGGTGCGGTCCATGACCGGAACGTTGATTCCGCGATGTCCGAAGGGCAGTTTGTATGTGCCGAAGCCCAACGCCCGACCGAGCAGCTGGTTGCCGAAGCAGATTCCGAAGAATGGGATCTTCGCGCTCAGGACCTCGCGGAGGAGTTCGACTTGTGCATCGGCGGTGGCGGGGTCACCGGGACCGTTGGAGAAGAACACTCCGTCGACTCCCAGCGCCTGGATCTGCTCGAAGCTCGTCGTGGCGGGCAGGACGTGGACGTCGATGCCGCGTTCGCTCAGCCGTTCCGGCGTCATGGACTTGATGCCCAGGTCCACTGCCGCGACGCTGAACTTCTTCTCCCCCACGGCGGGGATGAGCTGGGGTTCGGTGATCGAAACCTCTTCGGCGAGCTTCGCTCCGGCCATGTGCGGTGAGGCCTGGACCTTGGCCAGCAGTTCGGCCTCGTCGGCTGCGGCTGCGGGTCCGGAGAAGATGCCCATGCGCATGGCTCCGGCTTCGCGCAGGTGCAGGGTCAGAGCGCGGGTGTCGACGTCGCTGATGCCCACGATGCCCGATTCCTCGAGGCGGGTGGACAGGTCTCCGATGGAGCGCCAGTTCGAGGACACGCGTGAAGCGTCGCGGACAACATAGCCGGCGACCCAGATCTTGCCCGATTCGTCGTCATCATCGGTGATGCCGGTATTGCCGATGTGCGGCGCTGTCTGGATCACGATCTGACGGTGGTAGGACGGGTCGGTCAGCGTCTCCTGATAGCCCGACATCGCGGTGACGAAGACCGCTTCGCCCAGGGTCTCACCGGTGGCTCCGTAGGCGGAACCGCGGAAGGTGCGGCCGTCTTCGAGGATGAGGACGGCGGGTGTGGTGGACAGTCTCATTGTGCCTCTTCGATCATTTCGCGGATGCGGTCGACGGTGGGGGTGGTGCTGGCGGCGTAGCGGGCGCGGAAGCCGGTGTCGACGAGGGTCTCCCCCAGTCGCCAGGTGATGCGCACGATGCCGCCGCGTTCGACGAATTTGCCGATCATGCCGGCGGTGGTGTCGACGGAGACGATATCGCGCCGCGGGATGAGGAAGTCCTCACGTCCTGCCAGGTCCATGACGACTCCCCCGTCGGTGATGACGATCTCTCCCGTGGTGCGAATGCCGAGACCGTGGACGGCGACTCGTTCGAGCGGGTGTCCGGCCAAGGTCGTCGAGACATAGAATCCTTCGACGGGATCGGAGACGGGTGTGATTCCCATATGCGGTTTCGTCGGCTGCGGCATCTCCGTCTGACTCTTCTTTCGTCGGCTCCACCCCCAGGTGATCGCAAGGATCAGGAGAAGGAAGACGACTGCGATGATGATGACGCTCACTGGTCTGTCCATGATGCTCCTGCCGGGTGGGGTGTGCTGAGTCGTCCGCCGGAGAGCACCCGGTGGCCGTAGAAGAAGGTGTCGGTGATCGAGGTGGAGACTTCGAGACCGGCGAAGGGGTTGTTGCGTCCCTTCGTGGCGTGGTCATCGGGCACGATCGTGTGCGCCGAGGCCGGATCGATGAGGACGATGTTCGCGCTCGCGCCGATCTCGAGGCTGCCGTGTCCCGTTGCTCCGGTGATCCGCGCGGGAGTCACCGACATGACACGGGCGAGGTCGCCGAAGTCGAAGTCGTAGTCGGCCATCGCCTCGACGACGATGGGCAGCGCCGTCTCCATGCCGACCATGCCCATGGCCGCGGCCGTCCACTCACTGCATTTGTGCTCCGAGGTGTG
>NZ_JAKDJU010000030.1 GCF_030453725.1 Brevibacterium picturae | reverse complement strand
AAATCGATCAAGTGTGGGTTCGAGTCCCACTGGGGGGACCAACGAAACAGCTGCTCACCGCTGCCCGCGGCGCGCTTCTCATCGACTCGTGTCTGCCCGTCTCTGAGTTCGGTACCGATTGGCCCGAGAATGAGAATGTGCCGACGTCACGCCTGCAGCAGAACTCTTTGTCTACCCGGGCAACCGGCATCTCTTCGCTGATTCGTCCCTGTGCTCCTTCGACGCGGATGCGACCGCTCTGCTGCTCGAGCGGACCCGCGGTCTCCTCGCCGCCGTCTGAGCACCGCGTGAGTAGGGCGCAGGTTCGCGTCCTCGCATCGGCCCAGGCAAGATGGTGACATGACGAAGTTGCTGCTCACTCCGCAGGGATCGCCCCAAGTTGTCGACGATGAGGTCGAATCTCTCGCCGCCTCCACACCGGGGCCCGCCGTTGTCTTCTCAACCACATCCGCCACCGGCGAATCCCGTCGGGGCGCAGACGCCGAGGAGCCCCGACCTCACGACTCCGCCTCGGCTCTGACCAATCGCCCGATCGCCTACCGCGAATCCGGCCGCGATTGGCATGAGCTCGGTTACGAGGCGGCCGACCACTGGGAGGGCCTCTCCCCCGAGCTGCGTGATCGGCTCATCGCTGACCGCACGGCACAGCTGAGCCGTGCGGAGTTCTCCGTCACCACCGGCGGTGCAAGCGCGTCCATGATCACAAGCAACTGGACCTACTCCGGTTCGCCTCGGGTGTACCGAATCGCAGGTGAGCTGCGCGAACTCGCCGAGGTGCTCGCGGAGATCAGCGACTGACGTCAGTGATGCGGTGACACGCCTGTGCCCTGCTGACGGTCTCTGCTGTCCTCGATGGCCGCGACGTTGATCTCTGCCCACCTGCGCAGGGCCTCGACAGGACCCAAGAGGGACCGGCCCAGGTCGGTCAGTGCGTATTCCACTCGTGGAGGAACCTCGGCGAAGACCTCTCTGGTCACCAGCCCATCGGCAACCAACGACCGCAGCGTCGAGGTGAGGACCTTCGGTGTGATTCCACCGATCGCCACCCGAATTTCGCTGAAGCGCTTCGGGCCCTCGTCGAGGATCTCGATGATGAGGACCGTCCATCTATCGCCCACCCGGTCGAGCACGATCCGGGTCGGGCATTCGGGATCGAAGGCATCGCCCTCCCAGGAACTGCTCGTACTCATACCCCAATAGTATCTTTGAGGTACTCGATATCCAAAGGGTACCTTTGTGGAAGTATCTGCTTCAACGAAAGGACACACCATGAAGATCGCACTGTTCGGCGCATCCGGAATGATCGGATCCCGCGTCACCAAGGAAGCCGCGGAACGTGGCCTCGAGGTCACGGCCATCACCCGCACCGGCGTTGACGTGCCGGGGGCGGCAGAGAGCCTCCAAGGCGATATGGGAGACGCCGAGTTCGACCGACAGGTCGTCGCCGATCATGACCTCATCGTCTCGACAACCGGCCCCAGCCGCACCGGCGGACCCCACGAAGAGTGGTTAGAAGCTCTTGAGACACTCGCTCAGTCAAGCGGAGACAAGCGTATCTTCGTCGTCGGCGGTGCCGGATCGCTCCTCGTCGGCGACACCATGCTCAAGGACACCGAAGGATTCCCAGAAGCCTATAAGGCTGAGTCGGAGACCGGCACGATGGCACTCGAGCTGATGCGTGCAGGCGGCTACTCACCGTGGACGCTGATCTCCCCCGCCCCGGAGATCGGCCCCGGTGAGCGCACGGGAACCTATCAGACCGAGCTCGAGACGCCCGCCGGCGATTCGATCTCAGCAGAGGACTTCGCGGTGGCCATGGTTGACGAGATCGTCGATGCAAAGCACATTGACGCTCGCTTCACCGTCGCGAACTGAGGGTCTCGGGGCCGAGCACTCATCGATTCGGGGCCGATCCCCCGGACTCTGCGTGTCCACCCCTAGTCAATGACAAGAACGCCGGGAGTGCAACGGATGCACTCCCGGCGTTCTTCAGACCTCATCAGGCTTCACGTCACGGTGAGGACCCGACGCGAACCTGCACTCAGCTATCAGGCCTTGGCGGATTCCTTCTTCGGAGCCGGCTTCGAGTTGGCTGCCTCGACGAAGTTCTTGCGCGGAACATCGAGGTCGGCCAGCGGCATGGTGTCGCGTCCGAGGACGGCGTTGAAGATCCAGTTGCCGAAGACCTTGACCTTGCGATCCAGCGTCGGGATCGCGTAGCCGTGGTAGGCGCGGTGCATCAGCCACGCCAGAGCGCCACGAGCTTCGAACTCGCCCATCTGCGAGACGCCCTTGTACAGCCCGAGGCCGGCAACGGTTCCGATGGTCTTGTGGAAGTACTGCTTGAACTCGGTCTCTCCCCGCAGTGCGGCGAGAACGTTGGCGGCAAGCACAGGAGCCTGGCGCACGGCGTGCTGAGCGTTGGGCACGCAGTAGCCGCCCACGCCGCCACCGGAGAGATCAGGCACGGCGGCGTTGTCGCCTGCGGCCCATGCGCCTTCGACCACACCGTTGTCGCCCTCGACGCGCAGATCTGCACGCACGGTCGCCCGGCCGCGCTCGTCGAGAGGCAGGTCCGAGTCGACGAGGATCGGGTTGGCCTTGACACCGGCCGACCACACGATCGTGTCGGCGTCGAATTCTTCGCCGCTGGAGAGCTTGATGTGCTTGTCGGTGCAGTCCTCAAGGAAGGTTTCGAGGTAGACATCGATGCCGCGTTCGCGCAGGTGCTCGACGACCCAGCGCGCCTGAGCTTCGCCGACCTCGGGCATGACACGCTCGAGGGCCTCGACGAGGACGAAGCGGACATCGGCTTCGGTCAGCGTCTCGTACTGAGCCACTGCGGAGCGGACGACGTCTTCGAGTTCCGCGATGAGCTCGATGCCGGCGAATCCGCCGCCGACGAAGACGAAGGTCAGCGCCTTGCGACGCTCATCATCGTCTTCCATCAGCGAAGCGTCGGCCAAGCGGCTGAGGAGATGATCGCGCAGTGCGACGGCTTCCTCGATGCGCTTGAGCGCGATGGCGTTCTCCTTGAGGCCGGGGATCGGCAGAGCACGCGCCACAGAGCCGGCGGCCATGATGATGTGGTCGTAGTCGAGTTCGAATGCTTCGTCGTTCTCGGGCTCGACCGTGACGAACTTGTCGCCGTGGTTGATCGAGGTGACCTTCGCGGTGATGACCTCAGCACCGGAGAGGTTGCGACGCAGGGGCACGACGGCGTGACGCGGTTCGACGGAACCGGCTGCCACCTCCGGCAGGAACGGCAGGTAGGTCATGTACGGGTTGGGATCGACCACGGTCACTGTGGCTTCGCCACGGCCGAGGTTCTTCAACAGATTCTGAGCGGTAACGAGACCAAGGTAGCCGCCACCGACGACGAGGATTCGAGGACGCAATTTTGAGTTTCTGATGAGTGCCATAATCCCATCTTAGGCCCTTGTGAAAACTTTCACTAATTGCATTTCGACACTCCAGATCAGAGGTTCATGACCGGGTTCTATCGCCGTCGGCGGCGGATGAAAACCACTGCTGAGAGCACGAAGAGGACCATTGCGATAAGGCCTCCGGCGCCCAGAACCGAGAAGCCCATCTTGGGCGTGGACTGCGATGAGACGACGTCCTTGGGCGCGACCGCTTTCGGGTTGTCGTCCTCGGCAGGGGCCGCGCTCTCTGTCTCGGACGGATCGGAATTCGCGCGCCTGTGCATCGTCACCCAGTCGGCGAGTGCATCGGCCGCGTTGGGCACCGACTTCGGGACCTCGGACTTCATCGCGGCAGTCGGATCGAGACGGCCCCAGCCGACGATCGGATCCGGCTTGCCCTTCTTGCTCTGCCCCTTGTGTCCGGGGACGGGCTTGGCCGTCGAGGTCAGTTTGGCGGTGACCTCGTCGGCGCTGAGGTCTGGGTTCTCGGCCCGGATCAGCGCAGCGACGCCGGAGACGATGGGTGAGGCGAACGAACAGCCCTGTCCTTCTGCATAGCCGCCGGAATAGTAGGGAATCGGAATGTCAGACGCTGGCCCCATGAGGTCCACGGCTGTTCCGGGTGCGGTGGATTCCTTGAGCACCTTTTCGTTCTTGCCGAGCCCGCCGACGCCGATCACTCCGGGGACCGTCGACGGCGACCATGCCTGAGTCGCCCCCTGGGAGGCGTTGCCGACGCAGGCGACGATGACGACGTCCTCCTCATAGGCGTAGGCGAAGGAGTCGTCCCAGCTCTGGGGCCAGGCGGGATCGTCCCAGCCCAGCGACATGTTGATGACCTCGGCTCCTGAGTCGACGGCCCATCTGATCGCCTCATCGGCCTGCTCACGGGTGGAGCCGGAGTCCTCCGGCCGGTCGGGTCCCAGCCACATCGACGCGGAGAGGATATCGACGTCGGGGGCGACTCCGGTCGGTCCGGCCCCCTTGCCTTGGCCCGCGATGACACCGGCGACGGCGGTGCCGTGATGGATCGTGGTCTTGCCGCCGATCGGGGTCTTCCCGTCCTTACCGAGTCCGCTGAAGTCCTTGGACTTGCTCACAACGTCTTTGAGGTCGTCATGTTCGGCATTGACGCCGGAATCGATGACGGCGACCTTGACGCCTTTTCCGGTGGTCTTCTTCCACAGATCGTCGATGCCGTAGTCCTCGATGAACCACTGGCCCGGGCCGGGCTCAGGTGCTGCCAGCGCAGGCTGGGTCGTCCCCATCACCAGACCGAGCACGAGGGAGCCGACGACGGCGAGTTTCGCGGTGCGCTTTCCTGCGCGTGGACGCTTGGCTGCCGTCGGTGTCAGCGCGGCGCCGGACCTCACGACTGCCGGCGCGCGAGATCGAGCGCGGTGCCGTCGAGGATGTCCGTTTCCGAGACCATGATGTCGAGTTCAGCCCCCGCGGCCTTGACTGCCGTGTCGATGCGGGTCGCGATCCGGGCGAACAGCAGTCCCCCGGCTGCGATGACGTCGACGCGTCCGGGGTGCATGTACGGCAGTGCCGCGCGGGCCTCTCGCCCCATGCTCAGCAGCTCGTCGGCCTCATCGTCGATGTCTGCCACGCGCAGGTGCGTGCCGTGGATGCGCTCGCGCTGATAACTGTCGAGGTCGAGTATTCCCGCGGTCAGTGTGGTGACGGTGCCTGCGACTCCGATCATCGTCCGCGGTGCGGACAGATCGACGATCTCTGCCGCCTTGTCGAGATTGGCATCGATGTCGTCGATGGCCGCTCGGATCTGCGTCTGGTCTGGGACGTCGACGGACATGTGGCGTTCGGTCAGGCGCACGGACCCGATGTCCATGCTGACCGCCGAGGTGACGCCCTCGGTTCCGAGGACCAGTTCGGTTGACCCGCCGCCGAGGTCCATGACGAGGAACGGACCGCTGTCGGCACCGTGTCCGACGGTGGCGCCGAGGAATGACAGGTGAGCCTCTTCGTCACCGGAGATGACGTCGGGCACGACGCCCACGATGCCGAAGATTCCGGCGAAGAACTCGTCCCGGTTCTTCACGTCGCGGCTGGCGGAGGTGGCGACGAATCTCAGCTTCTCCGGCGAATACTCGGCGGCCACCTCGGCGAATTCCCGGGCTGCGGCGAACGTGCGTTCGAGGGCTTCGGGAGCGAACTCCCCCGTCGCGTCCACTCCCTGGCCGAGACGCACGATCCGGGTCTCACGACGAAGCTCGGCCATCTGCCCCTGTTCGTCGACATCGGCGATGAGCAGGCGCAGGGAATTGGTCCCACAGTCGAAGGCGGCAACTCGCATGAGTCTCTCCTATTCGCTTGCCTCGGCCGAGGCGCTTTCTGCGCCCGCTGGGGTGGGGACGTCGGTCATGAAGGAGATCGCACGGTCCCCGATCGGGTTGAGCCCTGCCCCGGCCGCCAGGGAGTGCCCGACGAGAGCGTGCAGGCACTTCACACGGGTGGGCATGCCACCGGCGGAGTAGTCCTCGATCTCGCTCACCTCGGCGATGCCGGCCGACTCGCCGATCTCGGACCGTGTTGCGAGATAAGCAGCGTGGGCCTTGGCGTAAGCGGCTGCGAGATCTTCGTCTTCGGCGAGCTCAGCGGACCATTCGGCCATGATTCCCGAGGCCTCGAGCCGTGAGCACTCGGTGACGAAGGCCGGATGGGTCAGGTAGAAGGTGGTGGGGAACGGAGTTCCGTCTTCGAGCCGGGGGGCCGTGGCGACGACCAGTGGCTCGCCCGATGTGCTGCGAGCCGCGATCCCGACGACGCCGCGCGGAACCCGTCCGAGCTGGTCCTTCAGGATGGCGAGGTCCGCCTCGGTGCACTCTGTGATCATCAGCCCTTCTCCACGGTATTGCCGACCTCTTGAATCGACTCCAGCAACTCAAGGTACCAGGCTTGTTTGCGCTGCGGGCGGTCCGTATCCGAATCGTCACCGTTGATCGCCTCCTGGTTGGTGACGATGACCGCGTTCTCGCCCTTGTCCACGTAGTACTGGTCTTTGCGGGCCTTGCGCTTGATGTAGGCAGGATCTTTGAGGTTCTCATTCCTCTCCTGCAGTCCCTCGACTTCGGACTTCGTCGATTCGATCTCGCTGTTGAGTGCGGCGATCTGCTGTGCCTGCTTGAGGGCGGAGTTGATTGATGGCAGGAACGTCACGAGCACGATGGCGATGACGAGGAGGAAGACGCCGGTCTGCCAGGACAGCTTCCGCTTGCGGGTGCCTTCGGTGGGCTGAGCCTCGACAACCGGTGTGGGACGTCGCCGGGGAGCGGCTCTGCCCGGAGCCGATTTGGGGGCACTGCTTCTGGGCTTACTCGGAACCATGTCTCTTTCCTCTGCGACCGGGGATGGGGAAGGCAATCGCAACACGTCTAAGTCTGCCGTGTCAGCATCCGGACTGCGAGGATTTGGAGGTCGTGGCGTGTTCTATTTTTCGAACACCCACTTGCATCGTTCCCTGACGGCCGCATCCCCTACAGCTCCTACCGTCTCCTACAGCCCCTCCCATCCCCTACCGCTCCTCCCATCCCCTACCGTTACGGTCTCCCCCTACAACTGGTTCAGCAAAAGGCACCTCGAGCACCAACTCCTCCCTGTGCAAAGGGACGTTTCAGCACTCAGAGTGAGGGGTGCGAACTCTGGCGGCCCCGCGACTTGGGCCAGCACCCAAGTGACTGCTCAACAGCACTCGGAATCGAGCAGCCGCAACGTCTTTATCCACCACCGAGTACGTCGATCAACAGACTTATGCACAGGCAGATTCTTTTCTATTGCGGTTTGATGGCGATAGATGCAGATTACTGTCATGTATAAGATTTTGACGACACAGCAGATCCTCCGACTCGGGTTCAGTCACGAAGATATTCGGCGTGCAAGAAGTTGCTGTTTGCGCCGCCTTTCTCGCGGCGTCTATTCCGTCAGACACATCTGCGACCGGAACAGGCACCGAGCGCTGTGGGCGAGCATCGAGGAAGGAGCGCACTCAGAGTTCACACAATACGGGGATATCCGCGACGAGATCGAAGAGCTCGATGCGGCGGTGATGGCGCGATGCGAAGTCAGATTTCAGAAACTAGGACTGGTCGAAGCGGGATCGGACGCCACACCGCAATCGGCCACATCAGTCCAGTCGTCACCCGCGCCTCCCCCGCCCGAGGTGTTCTCTCACATTTCTGCCGCTCTCATCCACGGTCTGCCCGTCGCCTACCCAGTCACGCACCAGGTCGAAGTGGTGCGTTCCGGGACCAACCGCAGGTTCAAGAGCATCCATGTCAGGGGCGGGACAATACCGAAGAATCACCGCCTGAAGGTTCGCGGGACCGAGGTGACCACGCTCGAACGCACCCTCATCGATGTGGCTCGCACGTACAACCCCGATATCTCAGTTTCTATGCTTGACAGCGCTCTTCGCCGTGGCCTGACGACGATGGAGAAGATCCTCACAACTCTCTCGCAGTGCTTCGAGTCCAGAAACACCAAGAAGGTTCACCTGGCACTCGACCTGGCAGATGCTCGCCGTGAATCTCCAGCCGAATCGATCGCGGCGGTGAGGTTCTTCCAGCACGGAATCACTGGGTTCGTCCCCCAAGTCGAGTTCGATGCGGCCTCACTGCATTCGAGGCTACGCGTCGACTTCTGTCACAAGGCAGCTCGACTGATCATCGAAATCGACGGAATCGGGAAACTGTATCTCGGCTCGGGAGTCCCACGTGACGAGCTCGAGAGGGAACGGCGTCGCGAACAATGGCTGCGAGATCAGGACTGGCGAGTCGTCAGGATCAGTTGGAAAGAGCTGTTCAAGGAGACAAAGTTCGAGGAGATCAAACGCATCCTCATGAACGTCAGGTGATCTCAAGAGGATGCAACCGCAGCCACGGCAGCACCCCTCGCCCGCAGCCGCTTGAACTACCTCTGCAGATGTATGAATTGCGAGGGACAGGAGGAGTTATGCAGTTCCCGAAAGGTTTTGTGAGCGACGGGATGTTTTGCGAGCGCCGGGAGGAACTGGCGTTGAATATCGCCGAGGCGGGGTCAGGCGACCATGGTTGATCACCTGACCCCGCCTCTGGGACGACGTCAGCCGGTTGCGCAGTCCCGCATCCGGTTGCGCAGTCCCGCAGCCGGTTGCGCGGTGTCGCAGCTGCGCCGCAGAATCGCTCAGCGGTCGAAGCGCGGGAAGGCTCCCCGTCCGGCGTAGCGGGCGGCATCGCCGAGCTGCTCTTCGATGCGCAGCAGCTGGTTGTACTTGGCCACTCGCTCCGAACGGGCAGGAGCTCCGGCCTTGATCTGGCCGGCGTTCGTGGCCACGGCCAGATCGGCGATCGTCGTGTCCTCGGTTTCGCCCGAACGGTGCGAGATCATCGTCGTGTAGCCGTGGGTCTGAGCCATCGACACTGCGTCGAGTGTCTCCGTCAGCGTGCCGATCTGGTTGACCTTGACCAGCAGCGAGTTGGCAGTGTTGTTGTCGATGCCGCGCTGGAGACGTTCGGGGTTCGTCACGAACAGATCGTCGCCGACGAGCTGAACCTTTGAGCCGATGGACTCGGTCAGAGTGGCCCAGCCCTCCCAGTCGTTCTCATCGAGAGGATCTTCGATGGACACCAGCGGGTAGTTGGCCAGCAGGCCCTCATAGTATGCAGCCATGTCCTGTGCCGACTTCTTCTCGCCTTCGAACTCGTAGGCTCCATCGGTGTAGAACTCGGACGAGGCCACATCGAGTGCCACTGCGATATCGCGGCCCGGGCGGTGTCCGGCAAGCTCAATGGCTTCACTGATGAGGTCGAGTGCAGCGGCGTTGGAGTCGAGGTTCGGTGCGAACCCGCCTTCGTCGCCGAGTCCGGTGGACAGACCGCGCTCCTTGAGCACGCCCTTGAGCGCGTGGTAGACCTCGACGCTCCACTGCAGCCCTTCGTGGAAGCTGGCCGCACCGATCGGGGCGATCATGAATTCCTGGATGTCGACGTTGGAATCGGCGTGCGATCCACCGTTGAGGATGTTCATCATCGGGACGGGCATGACATGGGCGTTCGGGCCGCCCAGGTACCGGTAGAGCGGAAGATCTGCGGACACGGCTGCTGCGCGAGCCACTGCCAGCGAGGTGCCGAGGATGGCGTTGGCACCGAGGCGGGATTTGTTCTCGGTTCCGTCGAGCTCGATCAGGGCCTGGTCGACCAGACGCTGGTCATCGCTTTCGAGACCGACGATGACTTCGTGGATCTCGTCGACGACTGCGTCAACAGCACTGGTGACGCCTTTGCCCAGATAGCGTTCCGGGTCTCCGTCGCGCAGCTCCACGGCTTCGAATTCACCGGTCGAGGCACCCGATGGCACACCGGCCCGACCGACGGACTCATCGGCCAACAGCACTTCCACCTCAACGGTGGGATTTCCCCGGGAATCCAGGATTTCACGGGCGTTTGCGGCAACGATCTCAGCCACTGATTACTCCTTCGCAATTGGTTTCACATGGGGAACATGTGCCTGAACGACAGCTTAATGCACCGAAGGACTGGGCTCAGTCCCGGCCGCTTCATTCCTCTGTCTCATCGCGGTCGGCAGGCGTCAACAGCTGATCGCGCAGCTTGCCCGGGCTCGCCGAATCCATTCCGTGCTCGAGCAGATAGGCTTCGACACCGTTCTCGCCGTACCTCGCATCGGTCGAGTCGAGGAGCTTCGCCATGAGCTCCGGCGGTGCCGCTGTTGCGGTCTCTGCGAGGTTTCCGCCGATGCCGGCATCGGCGAAGTTCCTGGTGATGTTCTCCAGGAAGCCTCCTGCCAGATGCTGCGAGGTGATCGAATATTCCTCGAGGATCTCGTGACGCCCCACGCCGAGGAGGGTGAGGACGAACGCAGCGACCACTCCGGTCCGATCCTTGCCGGCAGAGCAGTGGAAGACCACCCCGCCTTCACAGCTCTGGGCCACGAGGTCGACGGCCATGGCCAGACGGGCTCCGAAGTGTTCGATCATCAGGTCGTAGATCTTGCTCAGCGAGCGATCGGAGAGGTCCATTCCGGTCGCCTCGGCGGCCTTCTTCATCTCCTCGACGCTCAGCCGTTTCGCGGGGAAGAAGTGATCGTCGAAGATGGGCAGCTCGACATAATTCACGTCGAGCCCCTCAACGGCGTCGGGCAGCTTCGAGCGTTCCCCGATGTCACGCAGGTCGATGACTGTTGTGATGCCGAGTGCTCTGATGTCGGCTTGCGCTTTGTCCGTGAGTTGGGCGAGACCGTCGGAGCGGTAGACCTTACCCGTTCCGACTGTGGATTCCCCCGCCGAGGTGGGGCTGCCTCCGATGTCACGGAAGTTGAATGTGCCTTCGATGTCGATGCGATCCAAGCTCACTGATTCGTGTCTTTCTGCTGTTCTTCTGCTGCCTGCTGCTTCTCTTCTGTCTTGATTCGACGGTATTCCCGCTCGACGTCTTCGAGGGCAGCCATCTGCCCATCGCCGGCGCCCTCACCGAAGGCCAGCGAATGTCGCCGGATGAGCTTGGCTTCCAGCCCCTCGACGATCAGTCCCAGGGTATGTCCGTAGTCCTTGGAGTCGCTCTCATCCAACAGCGCTGAGTGGAACAGAACCTGGTAGAAGACGTCGCCGAGCTCTTCAACAACGGCCGAGCGATGGACCGGGCTCGGATCATCCCGGTAGTCGTCAAGGGCTTCGATGAGTTCTTCGGTCTCTTCGCGCGCATACTTCTCGAGGCTTCCGTGGTCCTGCCGACTCGACCAGGGGCACCGGCGACGCAGAGTAGCCATCGCCTCGATCACCCCGGCTGTCTGCGTTTCAATCATGACTTCCGCCTTCTGCTCTTCCACTTAAGCCCCACCTCCCGATTCCGCACGCATGTGCGTCCTGCCATATCGCTGCCCGCGAATTGTCAGATGGCCGGACAATAAGAATGACCCCCACCGCGAGCGCGGTGGGGGTCGAATTCCTCATTACTTGCTGAACTTGTCCTTGACGTCTTTCCCGAGGTCCTTGACCTTATCGCCGACCTGCTTCGTCTTGCCCTTGAGCTGGTCAGCAGAGCCCTCGGCTTTGAGCTCGTCGTCGCCGGTGGCGTCGCCGACGGTCTCTTTGGCCTTACCGGAGAATTCTTCAGCCTTGTTTTCGAACTTGTCGTCAAAACTCATGGTGGCTCTCCTTCGTCTCACGGTACGTCTGTACCCGTATTCGCACTCTACGCTACGCAGAGTGCGGCGAATGTGAACTTTCAGAATACGTGCTGATTCCGTCTGAGTCGATGTTTCTTTCCCGGAGGCATTGCAATGAGGCAACAGGTCATCGTCGTTCAAAGGCCGCCAAATTCCTGCACGAACTCGTGGTGGCCCACTTTGGGTCAGACTCCTGCCTCGACAACCTCGGAGGCAACGACCGGAACGATCGCGTCGAGGAACTGGTGGGCCCAACGCAGGATGTCGGAGTCCGTCATCTCCTTCGCATCGAAGCCGCTGCCGGCCATCGGCTTGGGCACGAGCACCGACCGGATCGCGGGCTTGAGCAGAGATTTGGGGTACAGACGTTTGAGGCGCACGACCTGCGAATCCTCGAGCTCGAGCGGACCGAAGCGAACGAAATTGCCCTGCATGACGATATCGTTGACGCCCGAGGCCTTGGCCCTGATCCGCAGTCTGGCGACATCGGCGAGCACACCGACGGCCTCCGGGTAGGGCCCATAGCGGTCGACGAGCTCGTCGAGGACTTCCTGCAGTTCGCTCTCGTTGGCCGCTGCAGCGAGTTTCCGGTAGGCCTCGAGGCGGAGACGTTCGTGGGCGACGTATTCTGCCGGCAGGTGCGCGTCGACGGGCAGCTCGATGCGCATGTCCGCTTCGGGTTCCGTGTCCTCACCGCGGAAGTTCGCGACGGCCTCCCCCACGAGGCGCACGTACAGGTCGAAGCCGACCCCTTCGATGTGTCCCGATTGCTGACCGCCGAGGAGGTTGCCGGCCCCGCGGATCTCGAGGTCCTTCATGGCGACCTGCATGCCGGCGCCCAGCTCTGTGTGGGCGGCCAGTGTCGTCAGTCGGTCGTGGGCGGTCTCGGTGAGTGTCGTGTCTGCCGGGTAGAGGAAATAGGCGTAGGCGCGTTCCCGTCCGCGACCGACGCGACCGCGCAACTGGTGCAGTTGGGAGAGTCCGAATCGATCGGCGTGGTCGATGATGAGCGTGTTCGCATTGGCGATGTCGATGCCGGTTTCGACGATCGTCGTGCACACGAGCACGTCGAACTTCTTCTCCCAGAAGTCGACGATGACCTGTTCCAGGCGATTCTCGTTCATCTTTCCGTGCGCAATCGCGATCCTGGCCTCGGGAACGAGTTCGGCGATGTGGCCGGCCACGGCTTCGATGTCCTTGACGCGGTTGTGGATGTAGAAGACCTGTCCCTCGCGCATGAGCTCACGGCGGACAGCAGCCTTGATCTGCTTGTCCTCCTTTTTACCCACGTAGGTCAGGACCGGGTGACGTTCCTCGGGCGGAGTGGCCAGGGTTGACATCTCCCGGATGCCGGTCACCGCCATCTCCAGGGTCCGCGGGATCGGGGTGGCCGACATGGCGAGCACATCGACGTTCGTGCGCATCGCCTTGAGCGTCTCCTTGTGCTCGACGCCGAAGCGCTGCTCTTCGTCGATGATGACGAGCCCCAGACTCTTGAACCGCACCTCGCCGCTGAGCAGCCTGTGCGTGCCGATGACGAGGTCGAGCTTACCCGCGGCCAGATCCTCGACGACCTTCTCCGACTCCTGCTTCGTCTGGAAACGCGAGAGCGCACCGACGGTGACGGGAAAGCCCGAGTAGCGTTCGGCGAAGGTTTCGAAGTGCTGCTGGACGAGCAGGGTCGTGGGCACGAGGACAGCGACCTGTTTGCCCTCCTGGATCGCCTTGAACGCGGCCCGGACTGCGATCTCGGTCTTTCCATAGCCGACGTCACCGCAGATCAGACGGTCCATCGGCACCGACTTCTCCATATCGCCCTTGACCTCGTCGATGGTGGTGAGCTGATCGGCGGTCTCCACGTAGTGGAAGGCATCCTCGAGTTCACGCTGCCACGGAGTGTCGGGCCCATAGGTGTGTCCGACGGTGGCCTGGCGGGCGGAATAGAGACGCACGAGTTCGCCCGCGATCTCCTTGACCGCCTTTCTGGCCTTCGCCTTCGTCGTCTGCCAGTCAGCACCGCCCATCTTGTTCAGGCTCGGGCTCTCCCCGCCGACGTAACGGCTGACCTGGTCGAGCGCATCGCTGGGCACGTACAGCCGATCGCCGGGCTGACCACGTTTGGCCGGAGCGTATTCGACGATGAGGTACTCGCGCGTGTGCTTGTTCGCTCCCTTGCCAGTCGTCCGCTGCGTCATCTCAACGAACTTGCCGACACCGTGCTGGTCGTGGACGACGTAGTCGCCGGGAGCCAGGTTGAGCGGATCCACCTGGTTGCGTTTGCGACGGGTGGGCAGACGGCGCATGTCCCTCGTCGAGGTGGCTGCGGCGCGACCGAGCACATCGGCTTCGGTGAGGACGGCCAGCTTGAGGTCGTCGAAGACGAATCCGCCGAAGGGCGCGGCCGTGGTCACGGTCACCAGGGCATCGGCAACATCCGTCGGGTCATCGACGAAGGTCGCCGGCACACCTGCCTCCGAGAACACCTCGACCATGCGCTGGCCCGGCCCCTGCCCTTCGGTGAGGACGAGGATGCGCCATCTGTCGTGGATGAGTCCCTTGACGTCAGTGAGGATCGCTTCGACGTCACCGGCATATCCCCGAGGTGCGCGAGCCGGGACGGGGAACAGATTCTCCGCGGGTGAGACGAGTTCTTCGTCGGTGGCGAATCCGCCGAGCTCCCACCAGGCCAGGCCGATGAGGCGAGCGCCGGCCTCCATCTCGTCCATCGTCCGGAATGTCGCTGCGGACAGGTCGATCGGCGATTCGCCACCGGCGGCAGCCCCTGACCACGCTGCCTCCAGGAATTCGTTCGTCGTCACGACGAGGTCGGCCGCCCTGGCCTGTACCCGTTCGGGTTCGGTGATGATGATCTTCGTGGACTCCGGCAGCAGAGCGATGATCGGCTCCATGCCATCGGCCAATACCGCAGACAGCGACTCCATGCCCTCGACTGCGACTCCACCGGCGATCTTGTCGAGCATGTCCGAGGCTGCCGGCAGCGTCTGAGACAGCTCAGCCGCACGCTCCCGAATGGAGTCGGTGAGCAGGAGCTCCCGACAGGGCGGAGCCGACAGCTGCAGGGACCCGGCATCCGCCTCGGCGGGGATGGACCGCTGGTCGCTGACGGAGAACTCACGGATCTCGTCGACCTCGTCACCGAAGAATTCGATGCGCAGGGCATGGTCTGCCGTCGGTGGGAAGATGTCGACGATGCCGCCTCGAACTGCGAACTCGCCTCGGCGGGAGACCATGTCCACACGTGAGTACGCCAGTTCGGTCAGTCGCTTGGCCAGCTGGTCGATCTCGTATTCGTCACCGACGGTCAATTCCATCGGTTCGATGTCGCCGAGCCCCTTGACCAGCGGCTGGAGGAACGCGCGGACGGGGGCGATGATGAAGGCCAGGTGCCGGTCCGGGCTCGGGTGGGCCAGGCGGTGCAGAATCTGCAGACGCTGACCGACGGTGTCGGATCGGGGTGAGAGCTTTTCGTGTGGGAGGGTCTCCCAGCTGGGGAAGATCGCGATCGAGTCCTCGGGAACCCAGTCGGCCAGCGACCGGGCCAGATCCTCGGCCTCACGTGTGGTGGCCGTGACGATGAGCTGCGGCGCCGAGGTGGACGAATCATTATCAGCGGACACGAGGGTGCGGCGCAGGATCGATGGCCACAGTCCCCTGATCGCATCGATCGTTCCACCTGCTGTCTCCGGGTCGTTGAACGCTGCGACGAGGTCAGTGATGGTGGAGTTCTGGCGTGTGAGATCGAGTCCGTTGAGCACCATGCAATTCTAAGGCACGGGCCTGACTCGAGAAACGGCGGCGACCGCGCTCCGTCCGCTGACTGCGCAAACGTGTGAAGATGAGTATATGACTTACCGCACTCTGTTCGCGTCCGTGTCGGCCGCAGCGCTGCTTCTGTCCGGATGCACCGCCGGAGAGGAAGTCCCCCAACCCGAGCGTTGGGACTTCCACAGCCGACCCGAATTGGATCCGCCGAAGATCGAGCTCGATGTCAGCGCACAGCTGCCCGAGGAGGAGAAGGGCCTCAAGACGTTCCTCGGTCCGAAGGGCCATACTGCCGATGACGACGAGTCCTGGGTCGGCGGTCTCATCCTCGACTCGGCCGGGGAACCGGTCTGGGTCCGGCAGGGCGAGGGACAGGTCTGGGACCTGCGAGTCCAGGAGTACAAGGACGAACCGGTCCTGACCTGGTGGGAGGGCCTGGCCGAGACTCCGCACACCGCCGGTGAGGTGGTGATGCTCGACGACAGCTACAACGAGATCGCACGAGTCGGCATGGGCGGCGATCTGGCTCACAAGACCGCCGACCTGCACGAGACGACGATCACCGACGACGGCACCATGTTCCTCCTGTCCTACATCAAGTCTCAGACGGATCTCACCTCGGTCGGGGGTCCGAAGGACGGCTGGGTCTGGGAAGGAGTGGTCCAGGAGGTCGACATCGACTCCGGTGAGCCGGTCGTCGAATGGCGGACACTCGGCGACGTGCCCGTCGAGCAGACGGAATCGACGATCGAGGACGGCGAGGGCACTGAGGATGACCCGTTCGACTACATCCACCTGAACTCGGTATCGGAAGACGATGACGGTGACTCCCTGCTCGTCTCCGCCCGCAACACCCATGCCGTCTATCAGCTCGATCGCAAGAGCGCCGACCTCAACTGGGTGCTGGGCGGATCGGCCACTGACTTCGAGATGGGCGAGGGCACGCCCTTCGCCTGGCAGCATGATGCCCAACGCCGTGACGACGGAACGCTCACGCTCTTCGACAATCATGCCGCACCCCGCCTGGGCGACTCCCGCGGACTGCGACTGGATCTCGATGAGACGGCGATGACCGCCGAGGTGGTCACCGAGTATCCGGCCCCCGACGATCGCTCCTCGGGCAGTCAGGGCAATTTGCAGGAGCTCGACAACGGCAATGTGTTCGTCGGCTGGGGATCCGAACCCTATTACTCGGAGTACACCCACGACGGGAAGCTGCTCTACGACGCGACGTTCACGGGCGGATCGAACTACCGCGCCTATCGCTTCGACTGGCAGGCGGCTCCGTCAGCGCCGCCGACGGCGACGAAGTCCGAACCCGGCGAGGGCGTCACTCGGGTGCATATGAGCTGGAACGGAGCGACCGAGGTTACGGCCTGGCGCATCCTCAGCGGAGACAATGAGGAGCAGCTGACAGAGACCACGGTCGTCGACCGCACGGGCTTCGAAACCGCAGCCGACATCGAACCGGCCGGATCCCAGATCGTCGTCGAGGCATTGGATGAGAACAACGAGCGAATCGGCAGCACCAGGGTGAGCTGACACAGCGGAGATCTCAAGACCGTAACGGGACTAACGGATCGGTCACGATTGCTCTCGGGCCCCGATTCTTCGGCGTTCTCCAAGCTTCATCACTGACAATTGAGGCATGAGTTCCGACCGATCCCCTCGCTTCACCGCCGAAGAATCCCACTTCATCTTCGGCAACGATTCAACTGCCCCCGATTCGCCCAGGTCAGGCGGCCGCCCACCCACGGGGCAGCCCAAAGTCGCCAACCTGCGCACCACCGCCAGTCACAACCACCGTCTCTCGCGCTTCGTCCCCGTCCTCGTCCTGTTGGCGATCATGTGGGTCATTGAGATCATCGACACCGTTCTGCCCGCTGACCTCGATGTGCTCAGCCTGCAGTCGTGGAACCCGCTGTCCCTCTACGGAGTGGCGACGTCTCCTCTGCTGCACTCGGGATTCGGACATCTCACGGCCAATACGTTCCCGTTCCTCATCCTCGGCCTGTGCATCGCCGTCGAGGGGGCACGCCGCTTCTGGCTCGTCACCGTCATCACTGCCGTCGTATCCGGGCTCGGCGCCTGGCTGACGACGTTGCCTGTGGGCCAGCACGTCGTCGGCGCCTCGGGCATCGTGTTCGGCTTCTTCGCCTACCTGGCAGTGCGCACCTGGTTCACCGAGGACGTGCTCCGCAAGATCGTCTACTTCGCCGTCGGGTTCTTCGTCTTCATCACCTACGGTGCGTCGATGGTCTTCGGAATGCTGCCGCAGGACAATGGGATCTCTTGGCAGGGGCACCTGTTCGGCTTCGCCGGCGGCATCCTCGCCGCTTGGCTCATCCACCGCAAGCGTCCGAGCCTCGCGCGTGAGAAGCGGCCCACCTCACAGAAGTGATGTCGGGCGCCGCTCTCATTTCGAGTGGTATTCGAGCTGCACTTTCTCGAGTCCGTCGACGATGTACATCTCGACGGCATCGGCGATGTCGGAGATGAACATCGGCAGTGTTGCGCGTTCGTCCTTGGAGAAGGGCCTCAGAACGTAGTCGGCGGTGTCCTGACGTCCCATGGGCCGTCCGACACCGGCCCGGATGCGCGGATAGTTCTTCGTGCCCAGCGCCGAGGTCATCGATCGCAGTCCGTTGTGTCCGCCCTCTCCCCCACCGACCTTGGCCTTGATCGTGTCGAAGGCGATGTCGACATCGTCATGGACGGCGATGATCCGGTCGGTGTCGATCGAGTAGAAGTCGGCGAGCTGTCTGAGCGGTCCACCGGATTCGTTCATATACCCGGTTGAGGTTGCGAGCACCACTCGCGGTCCCGGAACGCCGGGGACCGCGCCTGTCGGCAGGCGGGCCGTGCCGACATTGGTGCGCAGCTTCGTTCGCGTCAGATTGACGCCGATGCGATGCGCGAGTTCGGCAATGACCATCTGCCCGATGTTGTGTCTCGTCGTTTCGTATTTGGGGCCCGGATTGCCCAGGCCGAAGACCAGCCACGCTTCGTTCGTCATCGTCGTCCTTCGCTCACACTGTGTCGTTGCTCATCGGGGCCACCTGAACACCCTGGTGGCCCCGCCTGCTCTGTGGGCACAGACTCATTCTCTGCTCACAGAACGAATTCGGTGGGCCGTTTCTGCAACGACCCACCGAACTTCAGAACTCAGGCTGCGCCCAGAAGCTGGGCGCAGACGGGGTCACTCGTCCTCGGACTTCTCCTCTGCTGCATCCTCCGCGGCCTCGTCGGTCGACTCTTCGACGTCCTCTTCCGCATCCGACTCGGTGTCCATCTCGGCTTCTTCCGAGACGTTGACGACGAGAAGTTCCGGATCGGCAGCGAGCTCGACGCCCGCAGCCAGTTCGACCTGCCCGGCCAGAACGTGCTCACCGGCGGCGCGGCCATCGACGGTGACCTCGATGTACTCAGGCAGTTTGGTGGCGTCGGCCTTGATGAGGATGGTCGACTCTTCCTGCTGCACCATGGTGCCCGGAGTGGCTTCGCCGATGATGTGAACGGGCACGTCGACCTCGACCTTCTCGCCGCGCTTGACGATGATGAGGTCAAGGTGCTCGATCTCGCGGGTGACCGGGTCGGTCTGCACGTCGCGAGCGATTGCGAGAATGTTCTTGGCACCGTCGGTGCTTTCGATCTCGAACAGAGCGTTGGCGTGCTTGAGGGCCATCATGGTGGCGTGGCCCTCGACCGAGATGTGCACCGGATCTCCACCGTGTCCGTAGACGACGGCGGGGATGCGTCCTGCGCGGCGGGTCCGGCGGGCGGCGCCCTTGCCGAATTCATTGCGGGGTTCGGCGATGAGTTTGAAGTCAGCCATTTTCTCTCCTTCGTGGTGTCCTTATCTTTCAAGCACCACGGCGAAACAGCCTTCAACCGCACTGTCACTGTCTCAATTCGGCTCCGAAGGGCCGGTCAGCGTGTGGGTCAGGACCGCGTCGATAACGGAAACACGTGTTTCCCTCGCCGAGGCAACCCCCTCATTCTAAGTCACTCTCGTCGGTGGCACCAAGTCGAGCCGTGACCGCTTCGGCACAGGCGTCGATGCCGGTCTCGGTGAGCAGGATGTCGTAGTGGTTCGTACCGGGCACCTCGACGACGGTCAGATCCTCCCACCGCTGCTGATAGGAGGCGACGAGTTCCGGTGGGTAGAGCCCGGGCTCGGCCGCGATGAGGTCACGTTCGGCGAAGAGGAATGTCACCTCGGCCTGGCGCCGTCGGCTGCTCATGATCTTGGCGAGTGCGTTCCGGAAGGCACCGCCGGTGTACATGTCCGCCGAGTCAGCCTGCATCGCCTCGATCGACGTCGAGGGTTGGAAGCTGTGGTCGTCCTTGGCCGCGAGGTCGTAGACGAAGCTCTCCGTGGCGACTGTGTCGAGGCCGTCGACGAAGGCCGGATGTGCGGCGAAGAATGCGAGATACTCTTCGACCGACCCGAAGGACATCGACAGTCTGTCGGCGGCGGGCCCGAGAACTGCGGCGATGAGGTCGTCGGTGTCGAGGTCATGGTCGTTGAGTTCGTCGAGCGAATCGGAGTCCTCCTCGTCTCCGGGTGCCGGCACCGGCAGCGGAAGTCCGCCGTCGATGAGGACAGGACCACGGAAACGATCGGCCACCTCGGCGTCGGGATCGGCACCTGCCCCCATGCCTGCCAGGGTCATTGCGACGAATCCGCCCATGGAATGTCCGACCAGCGTGACCGGTCCCGGCTCGGCGAAGGTGTCGATGGCGGTGAGCACGTCCTCGGCGTGGGCCTTCATACCGAACGGCGGTCCCAGCAGACGCGAGTCAGCGCGTCCGCGCAGGTCAGGTCCGATGATGCGCACGCCGGGAAGTGCTGCGACCAGACCGGCGAAGAACAGATGATTCGAGGTGATCCCGTGGATGACGCACACGGTGGGGACGCGGCCGGGCCCATAGGCCACAGGTTCCCAGACGCCGACGGACAGCTCACCGCCGGTGACGCTGACCCGGTAACGGTTGTAATCGTGAGACGACATCGTCACGGTTCCCTTCACTCGGTTGTCTCCAGTGTAGAGCGTCGGTCGGGTCCCGGGCAGGCGATGCTTCCGATGAGACAGATCGAACCCCGAGCCGGAAGATCGGCTCGGGGTTCGATTCGGATGAAACGCGCGGGAAGGTGCCTCAGACCTCGAAGAGGCTGGTGACCGATCCGTCTTCGAAGACTTCGTGCACGGCGCGGGCGATCAGCGGCGCGATCGAGAGCACGGTGAGCTTGTCGAACATCTTGTCCTCGGTCAGCGGCAGCGTGTTGGTCACGATGACCTCCTGCGCCACGGAGTTCGACAGACGCTCAACGGCCGGGCCGGAGAACACTGCGTGCGTCGAGACGACGATGACTCCGCTGGCACCGGCGGCCATGCAGGCGTCGGCGGCCTGGACGATGGTCCCGCCGGTGTCGATCATGTCATCGACGAGAACACAGGTTCGGCCCTCGACCTCACCGACGACGCGGTTGGCCTTGGTCTCGTTCGGTCGGGTGATGTCGCGAGTCTTGTGAATGAAGGCCAGCGGCACTCCACCCAGCGAGTTCGACCAGTTCTCGGCGACCTTGATGCGGCCCGCATCGGGCGAGACCACGGCGAGGTCACCGGGGTACTTGTCCTTGACGTAACCGGCCAGGATCGGCATCGCGAGGAGGTGATCGACCGGTCCGTCGAAGTAGCCCTGGATCTGTGCGGTGTGCAGGTCGACGGCGATGATGCGGTCGGCACCGGCCGTCTTGTAGAGATCGGCCACGAGGCGCGCCGAGATGGGCTCACGTCCTCGGTGCTTCTTGTCCTGCCGGGCGTAGGGGAAGAACGGTGCGATCACCGTGATGCGCTTGGCAGAGGCTCGCTTGAGCGCGTCGACCATGATGAGCTGCTCCATCAGCCATTCGTTGATGGGCGCGCTGTGCGACTGCAGGACGAAGACGTCGCAGCCGCGGACCGATTCGGAGAACCGGACGTAGATCTCTCCATTGGCAAAGTTGTAAATGTCAGTGGGGAGAAGTTCTGTCCCCAGGTTCTCAGCGACTTGTTCAGCGAGCTCATTGTTCGCGCGCCCGCTGACCAGGACGAGCTTCTTTTCGCTCGCCGTCGTAATTTCATTCACTTGCCGGTTCCCCTTCAGATGCGGCCTCGGCCGCCTGCGCTGCAGACGTACCGGGGCGGTTGCTGACGACCCAGCCCTCCAGGTTACGCTGTGGCGCCACGGTCATGGCAAGCGCTCCCGCAGGGACATCTTTGCGCACCGTTGTGCTCGCACCGGAATAGGCGCCGTCGCCTACCGTGACAGGGGCGACGTACATGTTGTCCGAGCCCATGCGTGCGTGCTTTCCGACGACGGTGCGGTGCTTGTTGACACCGTCGTAGTTGACGAAGACCGATGCGGCGCCGATGTTGGAGCCTTCACCGATCTCGGCATCGCCGACGTAGGACAGGTGCGGCACCTTCGCGCCCCGTCCAATGTCAGCGTTCTTCGTCTCCACGAACGTCCCGATCTTCCCATCCTCGCCGAGGTTGGTCCCAGGTCGCAGATAGGCGAACGGCCCGACATCGGCGCCGGCTCCCACGACGGCAAGTTCCGAATGGGTGCGCACGACCTGTGCCCCAGCACCCACCTCGGTGTCCTTGAGGGTGGAGTCGGGGCCGACGACGGCACCGGAGCCGATGTCGGTGGCGCCGAGGAGCTGGACGCCGGGAAGGACGGTGACGTCTTCGCCCAGAGACACGTCCATGTCGATCCAGGTGGTGTCGGGGTCGATGATGGACACACCTGCTCGCATCCACTTCTCGCAGACGCGTCGGTTGAGCTCCTTGCCGAGGTTGGCCAGCTGCACACGGTCATTGGCGCCCTCGACCTGCCACAGGTCCGCGGTGGCGGTGGCCGCGACGGACTGACCGGCATCACGAGAGAAACCGATCACGTCGGTGAGGTACTTCTCACCCTGCGCGTTGTCCGTGGTCAGTGAAGCGAGTCCGGCTTTCAGCGCCGCGGCGTCGAAGGCGTAGATGCCGGAGTTGATTTCCCGGATGCTGCGCTGGTCATCGCTGGCGTCCTTCTGCTCGACGATGCGCAGCAGGGCACCGGAGGCGTCGCGGACGATGCGTCCGTACCCGTTGGGATCGTCCACCTCGGCGGACAGGACCGTCACCGCATTGCGTGAGGACTCGTGGACCTCGACGAGGCTGTTGATCGTGTCAGCAGTCAGCAGCGGCACATCACCATAGGTGACGACCACGGTGCCGGACAGGTCGTCGGGCAGCTGAGTCAGCGCACATTCGGTGGCGCGCCCGGTGCCGGGGACCTCATCCTGATCGGCGATGAGGACGGTCTGCGTCGAGTTGATCGGCAGTGAGTCCAGATGAGAGACGAGCTGGTCGCGTTCGTGTCGGACAACGACGACGAGGTGCTCGGGAGCGGCACCCGCAGCCGCCGTGATCGAGTGGTGGAGCAGGGACCGGCCGCCGATCGGGTGCAGAACCTTCGGCAGTGTCGATTTCATCCGGGTGCCCTGGCCCGCGGCCAGAACGATGACGGCGATGGGTCTGGTCTGCGACATCTGTTGCATCCTTCGCAAGTCGGATTGGGCCAGCTCCGCCCATAGGATTCGAACCTATACCACACGGCTCCAAAGGCCGGCGTGCTGCCATTACACCAGGGCGGAACAGCGTGCACCAGTTGAGGGCCCGCGCTCACGAGACACCATCATGCCACTACGATGAACCGTATGGAAATTCTTCGCGAGATTCTAGTGGCCCTGCACTTGCTCGGGATGGCAATCATCGTGGGTGGATACTTCGCTTTCATCCGCACCCCCAAAGTCGCTCCCGGCATGCTGCACGGCTCCTATCTTCAGCTGATCACCGGGCTTCTCCTGCTGACCATCGCTGAAATGGGTGACGGCGACGTCAACCATATGAAGATGGGCATCAAGCTGCTCATTGCGATTCTCGTCACCGTCTTCGCAATCATCGGCAACAAGAAGCAGAAGGCCCTCGCAGCCGGAGCGTCAGCAGGTGGCGCACCCGCTGGAGTCGGCGCCGAGGGCGTCGGCACTGCAGATGGTGCTGTGGCGACCGCGGTGGAGAACCCCTCGGCGACGATGGCCCACCTGGTCTTCACCGGAGCGATCATCAACGTCCTGGTGGCCGTCTTCGTCCACTGATCACCACCTCTCAGCTTTGGCTGAGACCTG
>NZ_JAKDJU010000176.1 GCF_030453725.1 Brevibacterium picturae | reverse complement strand
CGGCACCGAATCGGCCGCGTTCGCCGCAACCGCACCCGGTCTGGCTGTCCCGCAGCCTGCTCTGGGCGGCGCTCCTCATCGACTTCGTGCCGATCCTGGTCACGACCCCGATACTCATCTCCGGCGATCCTGCGATGTTCGCCGTCATCGAGCTGGTCAACATCGCCAGTGAAATCACCAGTATGCTTCTCGGCGCGGTGGCGATGCCCTCGCGATCGCTGGCCTGATCAGCGGCGGAATCCCCGGCCTCCAAGCGTTTCTTCCTGCCAGTGGCCTCCCCGGCGCCGGCATCTGCATCATCGTGCGAGCGCTGGCCATGGTGCTGACGTTCGCAGGCCTGGCTCTTCCACCTTCTCGGCAGAATTCCTTCAGCCATCGTCCCAATGCCCGCCCTGCTGCCTCAGTTCGGCGGATACGCCGGGCGCACCCCCTCAATGGGCAAGCGCACCAGCCGGTCAGCTATGGCACCGGCAACGCGCAGCCCGGCCCCCATGCCGGACCTGAAGCGAATCAGTCAGCGCACAACAGATGGCAGCCACCCCAGCAACCACCCTGGCATGAGAAGCTGCTGTGACCTGACCGGACACGGTCGGCCGTGATAGACGAGCGTGATACTGTCCGAGGCAAGAACAGATTCGCCACGCGTGGAGGAACAGAATCTCGGTGCTATCGTACATCATCGTCGGCGAGGTTATCTTCTGGGTGCTGCTGATGGGCGGTCTCGCAGTGCGGTACCTCCTCGGAGGGCGAGTCGTTTCCAGCTTGATGCTCGTGGCCACGCCTGTCGTCGACATCGTCATCATCGTGTTGACCTACCTCGATCTGGCAGGTCATTCTCCGGCAGACTTCAGTCACGGACTCGCGGCTTTCTATGTGGGGTTCTCGGTCGTCTTCGGTCCCGACATCATTCGCGGCCTCGACCGCCGGTTCACTCGCCGATATTCCAAACAATCCGGAGTCCGGACGACGTCGGCGCCGCAGCGTTCGAGCTTGGCAGACTGGTATCGTTGCCTGTTCGCTTCGGGCATCACCCTCGCACTGCTGCTCGTCGGAATCGTCGTCGCAGGATTGTCTGACTCGTTCTGGCTGATCTATTGGCTCATCGTGGTGGTGTTCACCGCAGTCACATGGGCAGCCCTCGGCCCGGTTCGTGAGAGTCTGAGAAAGCGCAGGCGTCGCCGATCTACGCACTCCGAGACCTCACCCACACAGGGTGAATGCCGAAGGGACCACGGGCCTTCGAACAAGCCGCGGGGTCACGGCTGATTCGAGGACCGGTGGTCCCTTCGACGATGGAAAATGCTCAGCCGAAGTGCTTCGGCAGCGTCCCTTCGTGGGTCTCGCGCAGTTCGTCGAGGCCGATCTCGAAGTGATCGACGACCTCGAGGACAGGTGCTTCGTCGCCGGTGTCGGTCATGCCGATGCGGATGAAGGGGAAGTGCCTCGCGGTGCACATGTCCTTGAACCGGACCTCTTCGGACCGTGGCACGGCCACGATTGCACGCGCCGTGGATTCGGAGAACAGCGCGGTGAACACATCGATCTCGTCGCGTTCGCACACTTCGTCGAGCCAGATGCGGGCACCGGTGCCGTAGCGCAGGCAGGATTCGATCAGCGCCTGTGACAGACCGCCCTCGGACAGGTCGTGCGCGGCATCGATCATGCCGTCACGCGAGGAGTTGATGAGGATCTCACCGAGTTCTTTCTCCACGCGCGGTTTGTACTGCGGTGGCACTCCGCCGAGGTGGCCGGCCGTCACGTCGGCCCACGCGGAACCGTCGAGTTCGGATTCGGTCTCACCGAGCAGATAGATGGTCTGGCCCGGTTCCTTCCAGCCGCTCGGAGTGGCGCGGGTGACGTCATCGAAGACGCCGAGGACACCGACGACCGGCGTCGGGTGGATGGCCACGCCACCGGTCTGGTTGTACAGGGAGACGTTGCCGCCGGTCACGGGAATACCCATGTCCTGGCACGCCTCGGCGAGGCCCTCGACGGCGGCCGCGAACTGCCACATGATCTCCGGGTCCTCCGGGGAGCCGAAGTTGAGGCAGTCAGTGACCGCACGGGGGATGGCCCCGGCAGTGGTGACATTGCGGTAGGCCTCGGCCAGCGCCAGCTGTGCGCCACGGGCAGGATCGAGGTAGCCGTAACGGCCGTTGGCGTCGGTGGCGATGGCCACGCCGAGCCCGGACTCCTCGTCGACGCGGACGACTCCTGCATCGTCGGGGAAGGCCTGTGCGGTGTTGCCCTGGACGTACTTGTCGTACTGGGAGGTGATCCAGTCCTTCGACGCCAGGTTCGGTGCACCGGCGAGCTGGAGCACGGTTGCCCGCAGCTGCTCGTCACCGGTGGGCTTGACAAGGCCGGCGGCTTCCACGGAGTTCGCAGCCACCTCGGCGGTCCAGGAGGGTTCGGTCATCGGACGTTCGTAGACGGGACCGTCGTGGGCGACCGAGCGTGGGGGAACATCGACGATGACGTCTCCGTGCCATTCGATGATGAGGCGTTCGGAGTCGGTGACCTCGCCGAGGACGGAGGTTTCGACGTCCCATTTGCCGACGATCGCCAGGAAGTCGTCGAGGCGTTCGGGGGTGACCACGGCCATCATCCGCTCCTGGGACTCCGACATGAGGATCTCCTCAGGGGTCAGGGTCTCATCGCGCAGCAGCACGTCGTCGAGGGCGATGTGCATGCCGCCGTCACCGTTCGATGCCAGCTCCGAGGTCGCGCAGCTGATGCCGGCGGCACCGAGGTCCTGGATGCCTTCGACAACTCCGGCGTGGAAGAGTTCGAGGCAGCATTCGATGAGCACCTTCTCTGCGAAGGGGTCGCCCACCTGGACGGCCGGTCGCTTCGAGGGCTTCGTGTCGTCGAAGGACTCCGAGGCGAGGATCGAGGCTCCGCCGATTCCGTCGCCGCCGGTGCGGGCACCGAAGAGGATGACCTTGTTGCCCTTGCCTGAAGCATTGGCCAAGCGGATGTCGTCGTGGCGCATGACGCCGACTGCGAGGGCGTTGACCAGCGGGTTTCCTTGGTACACGGAGTCGAAGACGGTCTCGCCGCCGATGTTGGGCAGGCCCAGGGAGTTGCCGTAGTTGCTGATTCCGGACACGACTCCGTGGAGCACGCGCGAAGTGTCGGGATGATCGATGGCACCGAAGCGCAGCTGATCCATCACGGCCACGGGGCGCGCGCCCATCGAGATGATGTCGCGCACGATTCCGCCCACACCGGTGGCAGCACCCTGGTGCGGTTCAACGTAGCTGGGGTGGTTGTGCGACTCGACCTTGAAGGTCACGGCCCAACCGTGCCCGATGTCGACGACGCCGGCGTTTTCGCCGATGCCCACGAGCAGGTGCTTCTTCATGTCCTCGGTGACCAAGGCAGCGAATTTCGACAGGTGGACCTTCGATGACTTGTAGGAGCAGTGTTCGGACCACATGACCGAGTACATCGCCAACTCCGCCGAGGTGGGGCGACGTCCCAGGATCTCGCGGATCTGCGCGTATTCGTCGGCTTTCAGACCGAGGTCGGAATAGGGCTGGTCAACGTCGGGATTCGCAGCAGCGAACTCGACGGTCTCCTTGACCTTCTTGGAGGCGGCCTGATCGGTTTCGACCTGCTGGGATTCGACCTGCGTGGAATTCGCAGAGTTGAGGTTACTCGACATGTCCTCTTAACGGCCCTTTCATACGACACGGCATCAGGGTCAATCTTAGCCGTGGTGCGGGGGAGGAGGGGAAGCCGGTCTCACCAATGGCATTCACCGTCACCGTCTGGACGACCCGACCGCTGACTTCGGAGGACACATTCGCCAATTAGAATATGGGCCATGGCAACTCCCAAGATCGTCTTGTTCTACGTATTCACTCCGCTGGCCGACCCCGAGGCGGTCAAGCTGTGGCAGCACACGCTGGCCGAGAGTCTCGGGCTCAAAGGGCGCGTGATCGTGTCGAAGGACGGCATCAACGCCACCATCGGCGGCGACATCTTCGACGTCAAACAGTATGTGCGGGCCACAAGGTCCTATGGGCCGTTCAAGAAGGCCGACATCAAATGGTCCAACGGCGAAGGCGACGACTTCCCGCGGCTGAGCGTCAAGGTCCGGCCCGAGCTCGTGACTTTCGGAACCAACGATGAGATCACCGTGTCCGAGAGCGGTGTCGAGGGCGGCGGAGAGCATCTCAAGCCCGGCGCCCTGCACAAACTCCTCGACGAACGCGGCGATGACGTCGTCTTCTTCGATGGACGCAACGCGATGGAGGCCCAGATCGGGAAGTTCCGCGACGCTATCGTGCCGGAGACGGACACGACCAAGGACTTCATCGAAGAGATCGAATCAGGTAAGTACGACGACCTCAAAGGCAAGCCGGTCGTCACCTACTGCACCGGCGGCATCCGCTGCGAGGTTCTGTCCGTGCTGATGAGGAACCGCGGCTTCGAAGAGGTCTACCAGCTCGACGGCGGCATCGTCCGCTACGGGGAGACCTTCGGCAACACCGGGTACTGGGATGGCTCCCTCTACGTCTTCGACAAGCGTATGCATGTGGAGTTCGGTGATGGAGCCGAATCGATCGGTCACTGCGTCGCGTGCGAGAAGTCGACCCCGAACTTCGTCAACTGCGCAAACCTCGACTGTCGCCTGCAATACCTGCGCTGCGAGGACTGCTCCGAGAAGAATCGTCAGCCCTACTGCCCCGACTGTGTGCAGGCCGGAATCCCCGCCGAGGCGGCTGCCGGCTGATCGGTCAGCGCAGCAAGCTCTTCGTCGCGGCTCGGATATCCGTCCATCTGAACTCGAATCCTGCTTGCTCCAGTCGCTCGGGCAGCACCCATCTGCTCTTGAGCACCAGCTCCGACTCCTGCCGCAGGACCCCCATTCCGATCTCGAGCAGCCATCGAGGTGCCGGAATCCCGATCGGCATACGCACGCCGCGCCGCAGGGCGGCCATCAGTCTGGTGTTGTCCGAAACCCCGGGGCTTGAGATGTTGACGGGACCGTTGATCTCATCATGGTCATCGATGAACCGGATCGCACGCACAACATCGTCGATATGCACCCAGCTGAACCGCTGCTTCCCATGACTGAGTGGATGACCGCGCCAGATTCTTGGGCCTGAGGAATCGGGCCCGATACCTCGATACCGCGTGTGGCCGAACCACCGTCCTTCCAACTGAGGCCCGCCGACACCGAACCTGGCTGCCGCCGCGAGCATGGTCAGGGCCGCCCCGTCACCGAGCACGATCGCCATACGCATCGCGACTCGCCTTGTCCGCGGCAGGTCGCCGCGGAAGAGCTCGCGCTCCCAGCCTTTGGCCACATCGACGGAGAAGCCCTCACCGATGTCCCCGTCGTTCTCGGTCTGCGGCCGGTCCCTGGCATGGCGGTAGATAGTGGCCGTGCTCGAATTGATCCACAAACGTGGAGGCGCCGAGGCGGCCCTGACCGCATCGTTCAATGCTCGCGTCGTCGTGATGCGAGAGTCCCAGATCTCCCGGCGGTTGCGATCGCTGTACCGGCATCCCACACTGCGACCGGCGAAGTTGATGAGCAGATCGGCACCATCGATCGCCGCAGCGATCCCAGCAGGGTCGCTCCAGGAGATGTGGTGACCGGAGGAAGCGGCCCGGCCGATGGTGCGCACCCGATATCCCCACGACTCGAGGGGAGCGATGAGTGCTCTGCCGATGAAGCCGGAGGCTCCGACGACGACCGCTGTTGGCGGTGCGTCGTTCTCGGCACGTGGCGGTTGGTTCCTGGGAAGGTGAGAAGCCTTTTCCGCAGTCATGAAGCGACCGTAACACCGGCGCATGCAGGCAATGGCGCGGGTCTCGTCGGGCGCAGCTCTGACAGGCCCGGGGCATGTGGTGGGCGTCACTGTCAGTTTTCTGGTTTCGAGTTGCACGGGGTGGCTGGCCTGGTCT
>NZ_JAKDJU010000029.1 GCF_030453725.1 Brevibacterium picturae | reverse complement strand
CGACCATGCCCATGGCCGCGGCCGTCCACTCACTGCATTTGTGCTCCGAGGTGTGCGGGGCGTGGTCGGTGCCGATGACATCGATCGTGCCATCGGCCAGTGCTTCGCGCAGTGCGCTGACGTCGGCCTCGGTGCGCAGCGGCGGGTTGACCTTGTAGACCGGGTCGAAGCTGCGGACGAGTTCATCGGTGAGCATCAGATGGTGCGGGGTGACCTCGGCGGTGATCTCCACGCCTCTGGACTTCGCCCACCGGATGATGTCGACGCTGCCCTTCGTGGACACGTGGCAGATGTGGAGACGAGAACCCACGTGTTCGGCCAGGAGCACGTCGCGGGCGATGATCGATTCCTCGGCGACCGCGGGCCAGCCGGGCAGCCCCAGTTCGGCCGAGACGACGCCCTCATTCATCTGCGCGCTCTCGGTCAGGCGCGGTTCCTGGGCATGCTGGGCGATGACTCCGTCGAAGGTCTTGACGTATTCGAGGGCACGCCGCATGAGCAGCGGGTCCGCGACGCAGATCCCGTCGTCGGAGAAGATCCGGACTCGAGCGGCCGAGCGGGCCATGGCGCCGATCTCAGCGAGGTACGTCCCCTCCAGGCCGATGGTTACGGCGCCGATGGGCACGACTTCGGTGTAGCCGGCGGTGCGTCCGAGGCGGTGGACCTGCTCGACGACGCCTGCGGTGTCCGCGACCGGAGCAGTGTTCGCCATCGCGTGAACGCAGGTGAACCCGCCCGAGGCGGCCGCGCGTGAGCCGCTCAGGATCGTCTCCGCGTCCTCCTTTCCGGGCTCCCTCAGATGCGTGTGCATGTCGACGAGTCCGGGCAGGGCGATGAGTCCGTCGGCGCTCACGACCTCCACATCTCTGCCGTCGTGAGTGAGCAGATCGGGGTCGACGATCGTCGAATCCTTGATCGCAATATCGCCAGTTCCCTGGCCCAGCACATTCGCACCGCGGATCAGATAATCAGTCATTGGTCTCCTCCTGACCTGTCAAGAGGCGGTACAGGACCGCCATGCGCACGCTCACTCCGTTTTCGACCTGGTCGAGGATGAGGGCGCGCGGTGAGTCGGCGGCTGCCGCTGAGATCTCGAAGCCGCGGTTCATCGGCCCGGGGTGCATGATGAAAGTCTCCTTCGGCAGCCCGGCCAGACGGGCGGCGCTCAGTCCCCACAGTCGTGCGTATTCGCGTTCATTGGGGAAGAACGATTCGTGCATGCGCTCGTGCTGGACACGCAGCATCATCACAGCCGCATAGTCTTCGCTGTGCAGAGCCTCATCGAGGTCGTAGTGCAGAGTCACCGGCCAGTTGTCGACTCCCCACGGCAGCAGGGTCGGCGGTGCGACGAGGTGGACTTCGGCGCCGAGGCGGGCCAGCAGATGGACATTCGACCGGGCCACTCGGGAGTGCAGGACGTCACCGACGATTGCGATCTTCGCGCCGTCGAGTCCGCGTCCGCGAGGTCCGTCCTTGACAGCGCCCGAGGCGGCGAACCCGCCGAGTGCGCGGCGCAGGGTGAAGGCGTCGAGCAGGGCCTGTGTGGGATGTTCGTGGGTGCCGTCGCCGGCGTTGACGACGGGGACGTCGATCCAGCCGGTGTGGGCCAGGCGATGGGGGGTGCCTGATCCGGCATGGCGGACGACGAGCGCATCGGCGCCCATGGCGGAGATCGTCTGGATGGTGTCCTGCAGGCTTTCGCCCTTGGACACCGAAGAGCCCTTGGCGGAGAAGTTGAGGACATCGGCCGAGAGCCTCTTGGCCGCTGCTTCGAAGGACAGTCGGGTCCGCGTCGAGTCTTCGAAGAAGAGGTTGACCACGGTTCGTCCGCGCAGCACCGGCAGCTTCTTGACCTCGCGATCGGAGACCTGAGTCATCTCTTCGGCGATGTCGAGGATCGAAATGGCATCGTCGCGGCTCAGCGAGATGGTGTCGAGGAGGTGCTTCACTCACGGCCTCCCGAGATAGTGACTTCGTCGCCGCCGTCGATCTCCGCCAGGGACACGTTGACGCGTTCGCTGCTGGAGGTGGGAAGGTTCTTGCCCACGTGATCGGCGCGGATCGGCAGGTCCCGGTGGCCCCGGTCGACGAGGACGGCCAGGCGGACCTTCGCGGGGCGACCGAGATCGGACAGGGCGTCGAGAGCGGCTCTGATCGTGCGGCCGGAGAAGAGCACATCGTCGACGAGGACGACGGTCTTCGCATCGATGCCGTCGGCGGGGATCGTGGTGGGTTCCGGGGCACGGTAGGCGCCGCTGCGCAGGTCATCACGGTACATCGTGATGTCGAGACTTCCGACGAGTTCGCTCGCCATCTCCGGACGTTCTGAGATCGAGGCGATCTGCTCGGCCAGTCGAGTGGCCAAGGGAACCCCGCGACGAGGAATCCCTAAGAGGACCAGGTCATCGCTGCCCTTGTTGGACTCGATGATCTCGTGGGCGATACGGGTCATTGCCCGCTTCATATCTGGGGCATCGAGCACTGTTCGCTGTGTCATGCTTCCCCTTCTCCGCCTCTCCGGACGGTGGTTAAAGGAGTGGTTCGATTCGATTGTAGACCTCGCACGAATGAGGTCGGTTCGCGGGTCCGGATTCCGGACCCGCGGTTCAGATCAGGGTCGGCTTGACGTCCAGGACGCGTGAGAGCAGTCCCGAGATGAAACCTGGTGAGTCATCCGTCGAGAACTGCTTGGCCAGGGACACGGCCTCGTCGATCGCGGCCTTGTCGGGCACCTCGTCGTTGAAGAGGATCTCCCAGGTCCCGATCTGGAGCAGCGCCAGGTCGACGGCCGGCATCCGCTCCAGGGTCCAGCCCTGTGCATAGGTGGCGATGATCTCGTCGATCTCGTCACGATGACTCGCGATTCCTTCGACGATCTCGACCGCGTAGGCCTTCATCGGGTAGTCGGGGTCGTTGGACCGCATGGTCACGACCTGCTCGGTGTCGAGGCGGCGCTGTCCCGCCTCGAACATCAGTTCCAGGGCCCGACGGCGGGCCCGCGTGCGTGCTGACACTTACTTGACGCGACCCAGGTAGTCACCGTTGCGGGTGTCGACCTTGACCTTGGTGCCCTCTTCGAGGAACAGCGGCACCTGGATGTCGTAGCCCGTCTCCAGCGTCGCCGGCTTGGAACCGCCGGTCGACCGGTCACCCTGCAGTCCCGGATCGGTGTGGGCGATCACGAGCTCGACCGAGGGCGGCAGCTCCACGGACAGCGCGGTGCCCTCATGGAAGGAGATCTGCAGGTTCTGGTTCTCGAGCATGTAGTTGGCGGCATCGCCGACGAGCTCTGGTGAGAGAGCGACCTGGTCGTAGTCCTCGGCGTCCATGAAGACGTAGTCGGTGCCGTCATGGTAGAGGTACTGCATATCGCGACGGTCGACATTGGCTGTCTCGACCTTGGTGCCGGCGTTGAACGTCTTGTCGATGATCTTGCCGGAGAGCACGTTCTTGAGCTTGGTGCGGACGAATGCCGGACCCTTGCCGGGCTTGACATGCTGGAACTCCAGCACCTGCCACAGCTGCTTGTCGATATTGAGCACAAGGCCGTTCTTCAGGTCGTTGGTTGAAGCCACTAATCCGTCCTTCTTCGTGTCAGTCTTGGCCACCGCGAGGTGATCGGGGGTGTCTGGCAGTTTCGCCAAACAGCAATTCTAGCAAGCTCGTGCAGGCGCTGCCATCTCGGGCCTGTCAGCAGTCTCGCGAACGATCAGGCCCGCGTCGCTCAGCCCAGGTCTGTGCCGAGCATGATCCGGGGCGAATCCTCCCCGACCTCTTGGTAGGCCGTGTGGAGGATCGAGACGTCCGGAATCTCGACCGTCGCGGGTGCGCCCACCTCGCCCAGAAGCACCATGCGCAGCATCGAACCGCGAGCCTTCTTGTCCCGCTTCATCGTCTCCAACAGCTGCGGCCAGACATCGGCTCGGTAGGTGATGGGCAGACCCAGTTTGGTCAGCAGCTCCCGGTGAAGGTCGACGGTCTCGGGAGGAAGACTCTTGACCATCGCCGCCACCTCGGCGGCGAAGACCATGCCCACGGACACCGCAGCGCCGTGACGCCACTGATACCGCTCCTTGTGTTCGATGGCGTGAGCCAGCGTGTGACCGTAGTTGAGGATCTCGCGGCGTCCGGACTCCTTGAAGTCATCGGCGACGACGTCGGCCTTGACGGCAATGGCACGTTCGATGAGCTCACGCAGGACGGGACCGTCCACCTCGGCGATCTCAGCCTTCGAATGGCTGCTCACAAGCTCAAGGATCGCAGGATCGGCGATGAAGCCGGTCTTGACCACCTCGGCGAGGCCGGTGAAGAGCTCGTTCTCCGGCAATGTCTGCAGAGTGTCGAGGTCGACGAGGACTCCCGACGGGGCATGGAAGGAGCCGACGAGGTTCTTGCCCTCAGCGGTGTTGATGCCGGTTTTGCCGCCGACTGCCGCATCGACCATGCCGAGGACCGTGGTGGGAATGTGGATGACGGAGATGCCGCGCAGCCAGGTGGCCGCGACGAAGCCGCCGAGGTCGGAGACGGCTCCCCCGCCGACCGTGATGATTGCATCGCTGCGTGTGAAATCGCTCTGGCCGAGCACCTGCCAGCAGAACGCGGCGACCTGCACGTGCTTGGCTTCCTCAGCATCGGGGATCTCGGCCACAATCGCGTCCACACCGGTTGCACGCAGGTCATCGCGGACTGTCTCTCCGGTGGTCCGCAGGGCTCGGGGATGGATGACGAGCACCTTCTCGACGCGTGGGCCGAGGAGCTCGGGAAGTTCCCCCAGGAGCCCCTGCCCCACCAGAACCGGGTAGTTTCCGCCGGCTTCGACGTTGATGCGTGTGAGACTCATTCGTGCACTTTCCCCTCTGCTGCCTCCGGGCATGACATGACCGCGGAGGCTGAACTTACGAACCTGTTGCGCCCTCAAGCCTAACTCTCTGATTCGTGACCCGAGTACTTGGCATACTCCTCGGCTCGCTGCAGGCCGGTGAGGACGTCGACGACGCGGTTGACGATGGTCGAGGGATGCGAATTCGAGGCGTGGACACGAAAGGTGGCGACCTGATCGTAGAGCGGCTCACGCTCGTTCACGAGCGCCAGCCAGTTCTCCAACGGCGTTCCGGCCCCACGCAGCAGAGGCCTGTGGGGTGAGTTCAGCCGCGTCATGACGGTGTCGACATCGATGTCGATGTGCACGACCTTGATCGCGGGGTGCCCCAACTGGGCCCGGGTACCCGGATTGAGGATCGCTCCCCCGCCCAGGGAGACGATGCCTGGGCGGTCGAGCAGCCGACGCAGGGCACGCCGGACGACCTCGCGTTCGATCCGGCGGAAATGGTCCTCACCGCGTTCGACGAAGATCTCGCCGATGACGCCGTATTTGTCGACGATGTTCGCATCCGTGTCGATGAGCGGGAGGTCGAGTCGGTCGGCCAGGAGACGACCGATCGTGGACTTGCCGGCGGCGGGTGGTCCGGTCAGGACGATGCGTGACTGCGCGGCCGGGACCGGTTCCAGGGGTGGAACCGGTTTCGGGTGCGGGCGCCCAGTCATCGGCCGATGCGGAGGTTCTCCGGAATGGCGGCCATATAGGCATCCAAGTTCCGTTTGGTCTCGGCCACGGAGTCCCCGCCGAACTTCTCCACCACGGCTTCGGCGAGGACCAGGGCGACCATCGCCTCAGCGACGACGCCGGAGGCCGGCACCGCGCACACATCCGAGCGCTGGTGGTTGGCCTTGGCGGATTCGCCTGTGGCCACGTCGACGGTCGCCAGAGCGCGTGGGACCGTGGCGATGGGCTTCATGCCGGCCCGGACGCGCAGTGGCCCGCCCGTCGACATTCCGCCCTCGGTGCCGCCGGCGCGATTGCTCACGCGCCGGATGCCGTCGTCACCCACGGCGAGTTCGTCGTGGGCAGCTGATCCGGGGCGCCGCGTGGTGAGGAAGCCATCGCCGACCTCGACGCCCTTGATCGCCTGAATGCCCATCAGGGCTCCGGCGAGTCGGGAGTCGAGTCGACGGTCCCAGTGGACATGCGAGCCCAGTCCGGGCGGCAGATCGTAGGCGAGGACTTCGACGGTTCCGCCGAGGGTGTCACCGGCCTTCTTCGCCGTATCGATCTCCGCGACCATGCGTGCGGAGAGGTCCGGGTCGAAGCAGCGCACCGGATCGGCATCGAGTGCGTCCACATCCGTTGCCAGAGGCAGTGAGGGCTCGGTCGCAGCATCGGCGACGTTCTCGGCGGTCCCGATCGCCACGGTGTGGGAGACGAGTGTGATGCCGAGCTCGCCGAGGAAGTTCGCGGCGATGGTGCCCAGGGCGACGCGCATCGCCGTTTCCCGTGCGGACGCGCGTTCGAGGATCGGTCGCGCCTCATCGAAACCGTATTTCTGCATTCCGACGATATCGGCGTGACCCGGTCGTGGTCGGGTCAGCGGAGCGTTTCGGGCCTGACCGGCGAGTTCGTCCTCGTCGATCGGGTCCGCACTCATCACGGTCTCCCATTTCGGCCATTCCGTGTTCCCGACTTCAACGGCCACCGGTGATCCCAGAGTCTGACCGTGTCGCACTCCGCCGAGGAGGCGCACCTCGTCGGCCTCGAACTTCATTCGTGCTCCACGGCCGTAGCCCAATCTGCGTCGAGCCAAGCTCGCGCGAATGTCTTCCCTGGTGATCGGAACGTGGGCGGGAAGCCCCTCAATGATCCCTGTCAGCGCTTCGCCGTGGGATTCGCCTGCAGTCAGCCATCTCAACATTCAACCGATTCTACAAAAGGATTGGGGAAAGCACCGACCCGAACCACATTCCGGAAAGCATTGCGGGTCCGAATGCGATCGTCGTCGCCTTCAGACTGCGTTTCGCCGCGGCAGCGATGAGCGCCCAGATCCCAGCGATGAACATCATGATGATGAATGTCAGTGCCGGGGCCCAGAGGTCGAACAGGCCTGCGGTGGAGAAGGTGACAAAGGCGAGTTTGACATCGCCGAGGCCCATGGTGCGCGTGCGCATGAGCCTGCCGATCAGGTGGAGGACGGCGAAGGCCGCAGCTGCGCCAAGGCCCGAGGTGAGACCGACGAACCAGATCCTCGACTCCCCGACCAGCGTACCGAGCACCATGGTGAGCAGGCAGATGACGATGAGCGGGTAGACGAGGCGGTCAGGCAGACGGTGGACGAGGACGTCGACGACGATGAGGTACGGCGTGGCTGCGGCGACGACGCCGAGGATCAGCGCCGAGAAGATGATATCGGCCGGGTTGGGTCCATAGGCGGTGTATCCGGTGTCGACGGGTATCACCTGCCCCGAGGGAAAGAGCAGCGCTGCGGCGGCAGCGATGCAGATGCCCGCGATCACCAGCCACGGTCCCCTGACCAGACGCACCCTCGAGATGATCTCGAGCTGGGCATCGTCGGCGAGCCATGCTGCGGCGGTGCGAGCCAGAATCAGCCCTGCAGCGACGCTGATGAGGATCGACAGCCCGATGAGCATTCCGTGCAGAACGTCTGTGTCCACCCCGCTGCGCCCTCCTCGTCAGTCCTGCGCCGAGGCGCTCTGTCGGTCGAGTGCTCGATACATGGCGTCCGCGATGGCGCCCCTCAGGTCCTGGCCCATGGGGAGGCCTGCTCCCGCCGGCGGGTCACCGGCGGCGATGAACATCTCCGACTGTGCGACAGCCTGTTCGACAAGCATCACCGTGCCGTCGACCGGGAGGAGTCCATGCGCTTCGGCGGCGCGGAGAAATCCGGATTCGGCGGCATAGGCCACGTCGAGGGCCACTCCTCCGCGGAAGTCAGGAGACCACTGCAGCTCGGGGACCGCCTCGGCGGGGAGGGTGGAGATGACAAGGGCAGAAGGATCGATGCGGCCGAAGGGTGCTGTGGTCGCCGACATCCCGAGCCGTTTGCTCAGGGCGAGGACCCGGCGAGCCCGATCGGGATTCCTGACGAGGAATTCGACCGTGGTCATGCCCAGTTCATGGCAGGCCAACAGTGCCGAGGCCGCGGTCGCCCCGGCCCCGAGAATGGTGGCCCTCTCGGCACTGTCACTGTCGGCAGTGTTGACGCCCGCGCTTGCACCGAGACCGACGGTCATCGCCGATATCCCAGCGGTGACAGCCGCTTCCCGACAGGTGTTCAGACCTGGGGCCATCGCGCGCACGATTCCCTGCACGTCGGTGTTGGCGACCGACGTCGCTCCGTCCCTGCGGACAAGGGTGTTCGCCGCTCCGGTCAGTCCGGCCGTGTCATCGAGTTCCCATTCGTGGGCGCGCGCAAGTTCGACGAGCCGTTCCTTCAACGGCATCGTCAGTGAGAATCCGACCTGCGTCCCGTGAGTTGCGAGAAAGGCTTCGAGCTCGTCGGCTCCGAGCTCGAAGCTGGCGTATTCGCTGCCGTGGAGTCCCAGTGCCCGGAATGCCGCACGGTGAAGCAGCGGGGACTTGGAGTGGGCGATCGGAGATCCGAGCACCGCAGCCGAGATCGTCATGTGTCGCCGTTGTCCTCTCCGTGCTGTTTGAGCCACTCCCGGTAGATCTCGACGTTCTTCTTATGCTCTTCGTAGGTCTTGGCGAACTTGGTTTCGCCTGTGTCCGGGTTCGTGGCCACGAAGAACTGCCAGTCTCCCTCGGTTGGGTTCAGTGCCGCGTCGACGGCACCGGAGCTGGGTGAATTGATCGGTCCCGGCGGCAGCCCCTTCTTCTTGTACGTGTTGTACGGGCTGTCGGATTCGCGTTCCTTCTTCGTTGTCGTCAGGTCGCTGCGGGCACCGTGGATGTAGGCCACGGTCGCATCGGATTGGAGCAGTCTGCCGGTGTTCGAATCCTCCGAAATACGGTTGAGGAAGACTCGCGCAACCTTCTTCCGCACCTCTTCGTCACCGGGCGACTCGATTTCGACGAGGCTGGCCAATGTCATGATCCGATTGGCGTCGTCGAGGTCGATGTCGGCCTTCTCGATCTCCCGCTTCGTTTTGTCGACCATTGCGGACACGATGTCCTCAGCGGTCTTGTTCTTGTTGAGGTTGTAGGTGGCCGGATACAGATATCCTTCGAGGCTGGGGGCTTCGACGTCGAGACCGTAGTCCTTCGGAGCCTTGTCGTCGATGGCCTTGTCAACCTCTTCGGCCTTCATCCCCGACTCGACCATCTTGGCCTTGATCTGTTCGATCTTTCGCCCCTCGGCAATCGTGATCTTGGGAGGCTTGATCGGATTGACGATCGCTTCCACCGCAGCCTCGGAGCTCATCTTCTCCCGCAGGATGATCGGCCCGGCCTGGATCGTGACGTCGCGACGTTCGATCTCGTCGAGGAACGGTTCGGAGTTCATGATCACACCGGCCTCGACGAGCTGGTTGGCCACGGAGCGTGCCGAAGCCCCCGGCGGGATCTCGATGGAGACCTCACTGGTGCCTGCGCCTTCGTAATCGCCCTTGGGACCGAACAGATCGTCGAAGACTCCGCCGGCGGCTCTGACGCCGAAGAATCCTCCGATGCCGAAGACGAGCACGCAGATGACGACGATCGCCGTCGTCCGGCGCCTGCGCATCATCCGCCGGTGCTTCCTGGCTTTGAGGTCGGACCGGGTCAGCCCTTCGTCTTCCAGGAACTCACCTGGGAACGGACTCATTGCTCACTCTCCTCGTCGGGCATCGCTCGACCGGCGGGTGCACCGGTGTTGTGTTCGAATTCGAGGGCGTTCTGCAAGATGATCACGGCGGCCTGAGCATCAACGATCTCACGGCGTTGGCGAGAGTTCTTCCCGGCGGCTGCCAGTGCGTGATGGGCTTCGACCGTGGTGAAGCGCTCGTCAACGAGGCGGATGGGCGTCGCGGTGGCAACGCTGATCCGCCGGGCGAATTCCAGCGCGGTCGCCGCCGCCGCCCGGGCTGCTCCGTCAAGGGATTTCGGGTCGCCGATGAGCAGCTCGATCGGCTCGTATTCGTCGATGATCTCCCGCAGCGCCTTCAGCGCCGCGGGCTCGTCTCTCCGACGGACCACCGTCAATGGTGTGGCGAGGATGCCGTCGGGGTCGCTGCTGGCCACCCCGATGCGCACCGAACCGATGTCGAGGCCCAAGCGTCGACCTCGGCGGAAACTCACAGGAGAGCTGCCTTGACCGCTCCAATGGCAGCGGGGACCGCGGATACGTCGCTGCCGCCGCCCTGGGCGAGATCGGGCTTTCCGCCGCCGCCACCGCCGAGTTCGCCGCAGGCCAGGGACACGAGCTTGCCGGCCTGGTGTCCGTCCTCCCGTGCGGAAGCTGTCGTGGCGATGACGACGACGGGTTTTGCGTTGCTCGTCCCGATTCCCAGGACGACGGCGCTGCGATCTGAGACTCGGCTGCGCAGGTCGGTGACGACGGTGCGGATGTCTCCGGCGTTCGAGACCGCACCGAGTTCGGCGACGACGAACAGTGTCGATCCCACGGTCTCGGCATTGTCGAGGAACTTTCCGGCCGAGGCGAGGAGCTGTTGGGAATTCAGTCGTGCAATCTCCTTCTCCGCGTCCTTGAGCTTGCTCATCAGGTCCCCGACGCGTTCTTTCACATCTGTTCCCGGCACCTTGAGCATGTCGGACAGCGAGGACACGATGCTGCGTTCTGCGGCCAGTGAGCGGAAGGCATCCATGCCCACGGCAGCCTCGATGCGGCGCACGCCCGAGCCCACGGAGGCTTCGGACAGCACGGAGATCGGCCCGACCTCGGACGAGGCTCCGACGTGAGTGCCTCCGCAGAGTTCGCGGGAGAACGGTCCGCCGATGTCGACGACGCGCACGATGTTCGGATACTTCTCGCCGAAGAGTGCCATCGCCCCTGATTTTCGGGCGTCTTCGAACGGCAGGAATTCGGTGCCGACCTCGTAGTTCGAGCGGACGGCGAGGTTGGCGACGTCTTCGATCTCCGCCCGCATCTGGGCGCTCGGGGCTTCGGGGAACGAATAGTCGAAGCGCATGTAGCCGGGCTGGTTCATCGAACCGGCCTGGACGGCGTGAGTTCCGAGGATCTCCCGCAGTGCGGCATGGACGAGGTGCGTGGCCGTGTGGGCTTGCGAACCCTGGAACCGGTGGTCGTGGTCGACGACGGCCAGGACCTCGGCCCCGACGTGGATCTCACCGTCGATGACTTCCACTCGGTGTGCGGGGAGCCCCTTGACGGGATTCTGCACATCGAGGACACGGGCGGTGAAGCCATGGCCCCTGATGAGGCCTATATCGGCGCGCTGTCCGCCGGCCTCGGCGTAGAACGGGGTCAGATCGAGGATGAGGTCGGCGCTCTGTCCCGGTGACAGGACTTCCTGGGCGAGCCCGTCGACGACGATTCCGCGCACCCGGGAATCAGCTTCGAGCCGGTCGTAGCCGACGAATTCCGAAGCGCCGTCATCGAGCAGCGCGGAATAGGCGGAGAGATCGGCATGTCCGCCGCCCTTCTTCGCCTTCGCGTCGGCCTTCGCGCGGGTCCGCTGTTCGCTCATCAGGGCCCGGAAGCCCTCCTCGTCGACATGGACGCCTTGTTCGGAGGCCATTTCCAACGTCAGGTCGATCGGGAAGCCGTGGGTGTCGTGCAGGGCGAACGCGACGTCGCCGCTGAGGGTCCTGTCCGATTCGGGCAGCGATGCGGCCGCGTTCTGGAACAGCTGAGTGCCGGATTCCAGGGTCCGCAGGAACGCCTTCTCCTCGGCATACGCGATGCGGGAGATGCGATCGAAGTCGACCTCCAGCTCCGGGTAGGACAGTTTCATCGATTCCATCGACACCGGAAGCAGTTCGGGCAGAACCTCGCTGGTCACGCCGAGGAGGCGCATGGCGCGCACGGCACGGCGCAGGAGACGGCGCAGGATGTAGCCGCGGCCTTCGTTGCCGGGTCGGACACCGTCGCCGATGATGATGAGGGACGAGCGCACGTGGTCGGCCACGACGCGCATCTGCACGTCGGCATCGTGATCGCCACCGTATTTGTGTCCCGAGAGTCGGCTGGCGGCCTCGATGACCGGGAAGACCTCGTCGATCTCATACATGTTCTCAACACCCTGGAGCAGGAAGGCGACGCGCTCGAGGCCCATGCCGGTGTCGATGTTCTTCGCGGGGAGCTCGCCGGCGATGTCGAAGTCGACCTTGGAGCGGACTTCGCTGAGTTCGAATTCCATGAACACGAGGTTCCAGATCTCGATATAGCGGTCCTCATCGGCCACAGGTCCGCCTTCGAGGCCGTATTCGGGACCGCGGTCGAAGTAGATCTCGGAGCAGTAGCCGCCGGGGCCGGGCTGTCCGGTGTGCCAGAAGTTGTCGTCATTGTCGCGCGGCTGGATGCGCTCACGCGGAATCGAGGTCTCGTCGAGCCACAGGTCGATGGTCTCGATGTCGTCCTCATGGACTGTCGCCCACAGCAGATTCCCATCGAAGCCGAACCCGCCGTCTTCCACGGAGTTCGTCAGCAGACCCCAGGCGAAGCGAATGGCATCGCGTTTGAAGTAGTCACCAAATGAGAAGTTGCCATTCATCTGGAAGAAGGTGCCGTGGCGGGTGGTCTTGCCGACCTCTTCGATGTCGCCGGTGCGCACGCACTTCTGTACGCTCGTGGCGCGATTGAACGGGGCAGGCTCGCGACCGGTGAGGTACGGGATGAACTGCACCATTCCCGCAATGTTGAACAGGATCGATGGGTCGGAGCTGATCACCGACGCTGAGGGGACGACCGCGTGCCCATTCGCTTCGAAGTAGTCCAACCAGCGCTGTTTGATCTCTGCCGTCTTCATCCAAGGCCTTTCACATGTTGCGTGTGCACTCTTGCACTCATCAGGGATTAGTTTAGTGGCTCATCCACAGTATGCGAGGTGCCGACGCCGCGCGCCGTCGACCCGCGGGTCACCCCGAGATCAGCCACCGGGGGCCTGGCCTGCGAAGAGACCGACCCGGCGTTTGCAGGGGTGAATGCACAACTGCCCGGAACTCGACGTTCCGGGCAGTTGCTGCCGTGCGATCCCTCTGGGGTGATCAGCGCGAGTAGTGCTCGACGACCAGCTGAACGTCGACGGTCACTGGAACCTCTTCGCGCTTGGGGCGACGAAGCAGGGTGGTCTGCAGACCTTCGAGGTTGACGTTGAGGTAACCCGGAACTGCCGGGAGAACATCCTTGTGTCCACCGGCTGCGGCGACCTGGAACGGATCCATTGTCGCGCTTCTGGCGTGGACCTGGATGGTCTGTCCTTCCTTCACACGGAACGAAGGACGATCGACGCGCTGGCCGTCAACGGTGATGTGACGGTGGACGACGAACTGACGTGCCTGGGCGATGGTCCGAGCGAAGCCCGAACGCAGCACCAGGGAGTCGAGACGCGACTCGAGGAGCTCGACCATGGTCTCACCGGTCAGACCGGAGAGGCGGCTGGACTCCTTGTAGATCTTGAGCATCTGAGCTTCGCGGATGCCGTACTGGGCGCGAAGACGCTGCTTCTCCTTGAGACGAACCGAGTAGTCGCTGTCATTGCGACGACGGGCGCGGCCGTGCTCGCCCGGAGGGTACGGGCGACGCTCGAAGTACTTCTCCGCCTTCGGAGTCAGCGGCATGCCGAGAGCGCGCGAGACGCGCGTCATCCGGCGGTTACGTGCTGGTGCTGGCACTGTATTACCTTTCATCAATATGGTGTGTCTCGACCGGCCATGGGTTCTCGCCCTAGTCGAAACGGTTGTTTCCCTGGATGGGAAAGAGGGATTGAGCGTCGAGATCCGCTCGCACCGACCGCCTTTAGCGTGCAGGCACAACAGCAATCCATCCTAGCCGAAGTCCAGACCCAGGCGCAATGCAGGTGTCCGTGGGGAGCTCGGCTCCGGCAGGTGCGCTGAAGGTCACACTTCGGTGTGGCCGGCCTCATCGGGTCCTCGACCGGCCGGCGGTTCCATTGCCGCATCGGCGACCGCTGCGCCCGAGCCACTGTAGATGTTGACGACTGCGTGCGCCCCTGCAGCAGTGAAGTGACCAACCTGGTCCTGGCGCTGCACCACCGCTGCGATGGTGCCGTCGAAACCGGCGATCCGCAGCTGGTCGAGCGCGAATATGTTCGAGTCGTGGATCGCCATGGCCAAGATGACCGTACGGGCCTTTCCGCCGACCACCAGTCGATGCCAGAATTCGTGGTCGGTGGCGTCGCCTTCGAGCACATTGAACTCTTCGCGCTCCAGCTCCTCCACCACCAGGTGATCATTGTCGATGCCGATGACCGACAGACCGCCGCGATCGACGAGCCGTTCGTAGGCGCCACGACCGATGCGTCCCATACCCAGCACCACCACCTCGGCGACCCCCGTGTCGATCGGTCGGTCGATGGGCCTCAGGCGGGCTTCGTTCTCGTCCGGCAGGATCTCGTCGAGACGGGCCACGATCGGCAGGCTGGACGCGTTGGCCAGCGAGGAGATGATCATGCCGATGGCTACGGCCAGTGTCGTCACTGTCAGCCAGTTGTCCGCGAAGACCCCGTTGGCCACCCCGACGGCGACGACGATGAGCGCGAATTCGGAGAAATTGCTCAATGCCAGACTGGTCCGGATGCTGGTCCGATTGCGCAGACCGAAGAGACGGCCCATCAGATAGAAGCTGATGAAATTGAACGGGATGAGAACCACGCACAGGATCAGCGCCAGTGCCAGATCGGCCCAGGTCGGTACCGCCTGGAGACCGATCTCGACGAAGAAGGCGACGAGGAAGAGTTCTTTGACGCTGAACAGGGATTTGGACAGTTCGGTGGATCTGGGATGGCTGGCGAAGAGCAGACCCATCGCCAGGGCACCGAGGTCGCCGTGGATGCCCACGGACTCGAAGGCGACGTAGCCCGGCCCCAGCGCCATGACCACGCCGAAGAGCACGAGCAGTCCACCGCGTCCCACGCGGTCGAGAACGCGGCGCAGCACCCATGAGGCGGGAACCAGGAGAACCAGTGCGAAGGCCCACGGGCTCGGCGGCTCCTCCCCTGCGACCGTAATGAAGGCGACCGCGGCGATGTCTTGGAAGACGAGGATGGCGATGGCGATCTGGCCGTAGTACGAACCGTCATCGGAACGGTCTTCGAGCACCTTGACCACGAGGACCGTCGACGAGAACGAGAGTGCGAACCCGAGCAGGCCCACGGTCCCCAGGCCACCGTCGAGGGTGACGACCCCGATGACCGCGGCGAGCCCGATCGTGCCGGCCCCGACCAGGACACTTGTGAGCATGTGGAGGGCGGCAGTGCCGTAGGCCTCGGGCTGGATCAGTGAACGCAGATCGAACTTCAGCCCGATGGTGAACAGGAGCAGGATCACGCCGAGGTCGGAGACCAGTCCGAGGCCCGCGAAGGCGGTGGCGCCGAGGAGGTGGAGCAGGAACCCGGCGCCGAGGAAGCCGACGAGCGGAGGAATGCGCAGCTCATGGGCGACCAGGCCGAGCGCGAGGGCGACCGCGATGATGACGATGATCTCCTGCACGCCGACCCTCCTTGGCCACTACTGCGCCGACTCACCGACCATGGCTGCGGCACGCTTTCACCCTGTGCACAAAACTACCGTGTCTGAAGAATCAGGGGGAGGAGATCGGAGGCGATTTTCGGTCATCGTGTGCCGAGATCAGGGTCGCAGAAGTCTCTGCAGCATTTCGAGCCGCTCCCCCAGGGACCGTTCCAGGCCGTTGCCGGTCGGTTCGTAGTATCGCTTCCCGCGCAGTGTCTCCGGCAGGTATTCCTGAGCTGCGACACCGTGCGGATGGTCGTGCGAGTACTTGTAGCCCTCACCGTGTCCGAGTTCCTTGGCACCGGGATAGTGCGCGTCGCGCAGATGGGTCGGCACTTGACCCGAGAAGCCGTTCTTGACGTCGGCGATCGCCGCATCGAGGGCACGGTAGCTGGCGTTCGACTTCGGTGCCATCGCCAGGTAGGTGACCGCCTCGGCGAGGGGAATGCGGCCTTCGGGCATGCCGATGTTCTGCACTGCTGTGGAGGCTGCCACCGCGATCGGCAATGCCTGCGGATCGGCCATCCCGATGTCCTCGGCGGCCGAGATCACGACGCGGCGGGAGATGAACCGGGGGTCCTCCCCGGCGACGATCATCCGGGCCAGATAGTGCAATGCGGCGTCGACGTCTGAGCCGCGGATCGATTTGATGAATGCGGAGACGACGTCGTAGTGCTGGTCGCCGTTCTTGTCGTAGCGCAGCACCGTTTCGGAGCTGGCCTCGGCGCAGGCGGCCTCGGTGATGATGATCGGGCGGTCCTCGGACTGCGAACCATCCGCCGCTTCGCCGGAGTCACCCGTGTCGCCGGAGCCGTCGGCGCTCTTTGCGTCAACGGAGTCCGCCGGGTCATCGTGCGTACCGACACCGCCGACCTTGGCGAATTCCGCCTGTGCGGTGGCGATTCCGGCAGCCGCTTCGAGGATCGTCAGGGACCGTCTGGCATCGGCACCGGCGATGCGGACGACGAAGTCCTTCGCGGCCGACTCGAGTTCGAACTGACCGGCCAGGCCCCGTTCGCTGGCCACGGCCCGGTCGAGCAGATCGGCGATAGCGGCGTCGTCGAGTGGTCGCAGTGTGAGCAGAAGCGAACGGGATAACAGCGGAGAGATGATGGAGAACGATGGGTTCTCGGTCGTCGCCGCCACCAGGACGACGAGGCGGTTCTCCACTGCCGGCAGCAGCGCGTCCTGCTGTGCCTTCGAGAACCGGTGGATCTCGTCGAGGAACAGCACGGTCGTGCGCTGGTACATGTCCCGCTCACGCCGGGCGTTCTCGATCACCTGCCGCACATCCTTGACGCCGGCGGTGATGGCAGAGAGTTCGACGAAGGTCCGTCCCGGTGCGTGGGAGATGACATGGGCCAGCGTGGTCTTGCCGACCCCGGGAGGGCCCCACAGGATCACCGAGGAGGCTCCGGCCCGGTCTCCCCCGCTGGCCTCGACGAGTTGGACCAGCGGTGAGCCGGGGAACGTCAGATGGTCCTGGCCGACCACCTCGGCGATGGTGCGCGGACGCATCCGCACGGCCAGCGGATCGAGGGCACGACCAGAATCGGCACGCGAACCGCCGACGCCCGGACCAGGCTTACCCTGGTCCGGGCCGTCGGAGGAGAAGAGGTCAGGACCGTCGGTCATCAGGCCTCGACGACGTCGGCTTCCGGTTCGAAGTCCACACCGGCCTCGGCGCGCTGGGCGTCGGTGATCGGTGCGGGTGCCTGGGTGAGCGGATCGTAGCCGCCGCCGGACTTCGGGAAGGCGATGACCTCGCGGATCGAGTCGACTCCGGCGAGCAGGGACACGATGCGGTCCCACCCGAAGGCGATGCCTCCGTGCGGGGGCGCACCGAATTTGAAGGCTTCGAGGAGGAAGCCGAACTTCTCCTGGGCGTCCTCTTCCGAGATGCCCATGACCCGGAACACGCGTTCCTGGACGTCCTTGCGGTGGATGCGGATCGAGCCGCCGCCGATCTCGTTGCCGTTGCACACGATGTCATAGGCGTAGGCCAGTGCTGCGCCCGGGTCGGACTCGAGGGTGTCGAGGAACTCCGGTTTGGGTGCGGTGAAGGCGTGGTGGACCGCGGTCCACTGGCCCCCACCGACGGCGACGTCGCCGGCGGCCTTAGCATCGGCGGCGGACTCGAACATGGGTGCGTCGACGACCCACACGAAGGCCCAGTCGCCTTCCTTGATGAGTCCGGTGCGTTCGGCGATCTCGTTGCGGGCAGCGCCCAGGAGAGCCCGCGAGCTCGCGGGGTCACCGGCGGCGAAGAAGATCGCGTCACCGGGGGTGGCTCCCGCGGCTGCGACGAGTCCGGCCTTCTCCTCATCGGAGATGTTCTTGGCGACAGGTCCGGTCAGGGTCCCGTCTTCGGCCACGAGGACGTAGGCCAGACCCTTCGCGCCGCGCTGCTTGGCCCAGTCCTGCCAGGCGTCGAGCTGACGGCGAGGCAGGGAGCCCCCACCGGGGTAGACGACGGAGCCGACGTAATCGGACTGAAAGACCCGGAACGGAGTTTCGGCGAAGAACTCGGTGAGGTTGTGCAGTTCGAGGTCGAAGCGCAGATCAGGTTTGTCGCTGCCGTACTTCTCCATCGCCTCGGCGTAGGTGATGTGCGGGATCGGAGTCGTGATCTCGTGACCGATGAGCTTCCACAGAGCCACGAGGATCTTCTCCGCCAGGGCGATGATGTCCTCCTGCTCGACGAAGGAGGCTTCGATGTCGAGCTGAGTGAACTCGGGTTGCCGATCGGCCCGGAAGTCCTCGTCACGGTAGCAGCGGGCCAGCTGGTAGTAGCGTTCCATGCCTGCCACCTGCAGAAGCTGTTTGAACAGCTGCGGTGACTGCGGCAGGGCATACCAGGAACCGGGCTGCAGACGCGCGGGCACCAGGAAGTCGCGGGCACCTTCAGGAGTCGACTTGGTCAGGGTCGGGGTCTCGATTTCGAGGAACTCCTGTTCGTCGAGGACCGAGCGGGCTGCCTTGTTCGCGGCCGAACGCAGACGCATGGTCGCGGCCGGTCCGGAGCGGCGCAGGTCGAGGTAGCGGTAGCGCAGGCGGGTCTCTTCGCCGACGGTGCCGGCGTCTTCGGCGTGGTCGGAGACCTGGAAGGGCAGAGCCTCGGCCGGGCTGAGGATCTCGACGCTGGTGTCGATGACCTCGATGTCGCCGGTGGGCAGATTGGCGTTGGTGTTGCCCTCGGGCCGCAGGGACACGGTGCCGGTGACCTTGACCACTGTCTCGTTTCGCAGTGCATGCGCATCGTCCTCGCGGACGACGACCTGAACGATCCCCGATGCGTCACGCAGATCGATGAAGGCGACACCTCCGTGATCGCGACGACGGTCGACCCACCCGGTCAGGGTGACGGTCTGTCCTGCATGTGTGGCTCGCAGGCTTCCGGTTTGATGGCTTCGCAGCACCTAGGGCTCCTTTACGATGTTTATGTGGCAGCGCGTGAACAATGATAGTCGCTCGCCACTGGAATACCGGCATGGCCCACTGCAGGTCACCTGCCGCGTGCGACGAGGAAGAGGATGACATGAGCATTGGCGGCATGGGCACAGGCGATCCCGACTCCGATGCGGGAGCCGACCCCACCTCGGCGCAGGTCGAGGTGGCGGCGGAGACCTTTCGGATGCTCGCCTCCGGCACGCGCCTGCGTCTGGTCTGGACGCTGGTCAATCAGGAGCTCGACGTCTCTTCCCTCGCCGAGGCGATCGGTGCGGCCGTGCCCACCGTGAGCCAGCATCTGGCGAAGATGAGATTGGCGGGCCTGATCTCCTCCCGCCGGGACGGAAGGCGGATCTTCTACACCGTCGATGACCCGCACGTGGTCTCGATGGTGCGCGAGATCTTCGATCACATCGCCCCGGACGGGTCGTTGGCACCCGACCCGCCCGCTCACGGGTCCTCGGTCTGACCAGTCACAGTGCTTCCGGCCAGGCACAGCGCTCCCGTTCAGGCTCTGGAGGCGTCAGTCGCGGTACACCCGGGGCCTGCGGTCGGCTTCGTTGGGCTCCCAGGTCGCCGGGTCGGCCGAGGCCTGGTCACCGGAGCGGATGTCCTTGATCTCGTGACCGGAATCGCCATCGGTGAACCACACGAAGGGGATCCCGCGACGCTCTGCATAGCGAATCTGCTTGCCGAACTTCGCCGCACTCGGTGAGACCTCGCAGGCGATGTCGCGGGCGCGCAGAGCCGCGGCCACTGCGTCGGCTTCGCTGCGTTTGTCCTCATCGGTCACCGCGACGACCACTGCCGACGGGGTCCCGCGAGTGGCCTTGATGCCGCTGTCAGGGTCGAGGATGAACGCCATCAGCCGGGAGACGCCGATCGACATGCCGACACCGGGGTAGCTCTTCTTCCCGACCGTGACGAGCGAGTCATAACGACCGCCCGAGGCGACCGAGCCGAGCTCTTCATGCCCGATCAGCTGCGTCTCGTAGACGGCGCCGGTGTAGTAGTCGAGCCCGCGTGCGATCTTCAGCTGCGCCACCACAACGCCAGGTGCCCTCTGATGGGCGGCGCGAAGCATCGTGGTCAGTGACGCAAGACCCTCGTCGAGCAGGGGGTGCTCGACTCCGAGTGCACGCACATCAGCGGCGAAGTCAGGTGAATCCGATTCGATCGCGGCCAGTTCCAGGCACAGTCGCTGCTGTTCCTCGTTCGCACCGGCTTCGGCGGCCAACAGCTTGCCCACCTCGGCCGGGCCGATCTTGTCGTACTTGTCGAGGCAGCGCAGCACGGCCTGAATGTTGGTCAGTCCGATGCCGCGGGCGAACCCTTCGAGCAGTCGGCGATCGTTGACCACGATCTTGACGCCGGGCACACCCAGCGGAGCCAACCGGCTGAAGGCATCGGCGACAGCGAGTGGGATCTCGACTTCGAAGTGGCCGGGCAGCTGAGCCTCGGCGATGACATCGATATCGGCCTGGATGAACTCGCGGTACCGGCCCTGCTGCGGGCGTTCACCGCGCCACACCGGTTGGATGCGAGCGGCTCTGAACGGAAAGCTCAGATCGTTCGCGTGATCGGCGATGAACCGGGCCAGCGGCACCGTCAGATCGAAATGGAGTCCCAGCGGGTTGCGCTCCGTGCCTTCGGAGTGCAGTCGGCTGACGGCGAAGATCTCCTTGTCGATCTCTCCGTCCTTGGCCAGCTGGCTGATCGGCTCGACTGCCCGGTGGTTGAGGGCTGAATACCCATGCAGTGCGAAGGTGTGTGCGAGGACGTCGATGATCGACGTCTCGATCACGCGTTCTGCAGGAAGCCGTTCCGGGAATCCGGACAGTCGGGCTGACTTCGCCATTGTTCTCCTTGGTGCTCTTCGTCTCTGATGGTGTTCGGGGTGCTGACTGCGGTCGGTTCGTCTGCTCTAGAAGAACGGATTCGTCGCCAGTTCGTGACCGACTCGGGAGCCTGGGCCGTGTCCAGGATAGATGGGAACGTCGGGCAGCGTTGTGAACGCCTGCAGCGATTCCGCCATCGCCGAGGCGTCTCCCCCGGGGAGGTCGACGCGGCCGATCGCCCCGGCGAAGACCACATCACCGGTGAAGATGATCTCTTCGCCATCGGCCTGCACCCGCAGCAGTGTCGATCCTTCGGTGTGTCCGGGTGCGGCCACAGCCGTGATGGTGAGTCCGGAGACTTCCACTGTCTGTGCGTCGAGGAGGGCATTGACCTCGGGTGCGATCCAGTCCTTGACGAGGGGTTCGAGCATCGGGGCGAACTGCGGGCTCAAGGTCTCGGCGGGTCTGTCCAGACGGTAGCGGTCGGGAGCACCGAGGTAGACCGGTACTTCCCAACGGGACAGGACGTTGGTCAGGCCGAGGATGTGGTCGGGGTGACCATGGGTGAGGAAGACGGCACGAGGCACCAGATTCTCCTCCTCAACGATTTCAGCCAGGCCGGGTGCGCAGTCGAATCCCGAGTCGACGAATATGGCGTCGTCATGGCCTTCGGCACGCACGGCGTAGCAGTTGACTTCGAGGAATTCGGCACGGGTTGCAAATACATCCATGCTCAAAGTCTATCCAGAGCCTGGAGCTTGGTTATGCTGGGATAACGTCAATCAGGAAATCGAGTGATCTGCCGGCACAGAGCCCTGCAGGTTCGACCGATGGAAACAAGGTGAGAATCATGTCGACCCCGACCCCGAAGCCGGTCCCGCGCCCGTCCTCTCTGCCCCGCCCGCAGGCGGCCCAGACCGTAGCCGGGACCACCGTTGATCATGATGCGGAAGTCCGGCGCGCAACGGAGCACGGTCGAGCAGATCAGGAGGGCAATGTCTTCGTCGTCACCGCTGACGGCGAACGTGCGGTCGGGCAGTACCCCGATGCCAGCCCTGAGGAGGCCCTGGAGTACTTCGCAAAGAAGCACGTCGAACTCGTCGAGAATGCGGCGCTTCTTCGCAACCGACTCTCGGCCGGCGCCCCAGGTCGCGAGGTGACATCGGCCGCGCAGACTCTGCAGCAGAGCCTTCCCGAAGCCAACGTCGTCGGCGACCTCAAGGGGCTGTCCGCCACGTTGGACACCCTGATCTCGGATGCACAGGCCACCGAGTCGAAGCAGGCGGCACGCGCAGAGGCAGCGAAACTCGAAGCGGCTGAGGAACGCGAAGAGATCGTCGCCGAGGCGGAATCGCTGGCCAAACGCGATCCCGCGAAGATCCAGTGGAAGCAGTCCGGGGCACGTCTGCGTGAGCTCTTCGGCCAGTGGAAGGACATGCAGCGCAGCGGCCCCCGGCTGCCGCGAGCCGTGGACCAAGAGCTGTGGGGTCGCTTCTCACAGGCTCGGAACACTTTCGAACACAAGCGCAAGGAATTCTTCGCTGAACTCGACAAACAGAACTCCGAGGGCAAGCGGATCAAGGAGAAGATCGTGGCCGAGGCGGAATCGCTGTCGGATTCGACCGACTTCCGCACGGTGTCCCAAAAGTACAAGGACCTGATGAGCCAGTGGAAGAAGGCTCCACGGGCCTCGCGCAAGGACGATGACGCACTGTGGGCTCGTTTCCGTGCCGCCCAGGACATCTTCTTCTCCGCTCGAGATGCAGAGAATGCTGCGGTCGACGAGGAGTACAAGGGCAACCTCGAGGTCAAAGAGGCCATCCTGGCCAGGGCGCAGAGCCTGCTGCCGATCGGTGATATCGGCGTGGCGAAGAAGGAGCTGCGCGTCATTCAGGACGAATGGGAAGCTGCCGGCAAGGTGCCTCGTGCCGATGTCTCTCGCATGGAGAACGGACTGCGTGAGGTCGAACGGGCGCTCTCCGACGCAGAGGATGCCGAGTGGAAGCGCAGCAACCCGGAGACCAAGGCTCGAACGTCCGGTGCGCTGAGCCAACTCGACGATTCGATCACCGAGTTGGAGCAGAAGTTCGACAAGGCGAAGACCAGCGGTGATGAGAAGGCTGTCGCCGAGGCACAGTCGGCGCTCGACGCGCGTCGCGCTTGGCGCGACCAGTTGGCTCAGACGGCTGCCGAGCTGAGCTGATGAAGGCTGCCGAGACGAGCCGACTCGGCTTCCACAGACAACCGAACATGAGTCGCGGTTTATCCACAGATTGATTCTTCGGTCTTGCACATCGCCTCCATACAGCGCAATAGTGGCTGTATGGAGGCGATGTTTCATCTGCGTGACTACAGCTACGAGCACCTCACCGAGCTGACATTGGACGGTCTGCTGACACGACTGACCGAGTCCACTTGGGTCCGCAAGGGTGCTGTTCTCAGCTCGGAGGACCGCATGGCGGCGCTGCATGCACAGATCCCGCCGCGCCTTGTGCTCTCCCACGACATCGCCTGGTGGGTCCACAGCGGTCTCGGCAGGGCTCCGAGTCCGCTGACTTTCATCACCTATCCGAGGCGGCGCTACGTCGACGGGTGCGAGATCGTCGTCCATGAGCTCACGATCGCGCAGGACGAATGGGAGCTCATCAACGAGCACCCCATCACCACTGCGGACAGAACGCTCTATGACCTGCTGCTCCCCCACCTGCACTGTCCCGATGATCGCTCGGTCCAGGCTGTGAAGAATCTCATCGATGAACTTCCCGGCAGAGCCAGACAACAGTTCCGGCTGTACCTGGCAGAGGTCTCACGCAGACCGTATGTCGCCCAGATGCGAAGCGTCTTCGAGCGGATCTGTGCCGCATCGGACCGTGGCAGACGGTGATCGTTCATGGTTCATGGTG
>NZ_JAKDJU010000175.1 GCF_030453725.1 Brevibacterium picturae | reverse complement strand
CACGCGACGACACGATCGTCTTCTACGGCGACAAATCCAACTGGTGGGCCGCCTACGCCCTGTGGGTCTTCTCACTGTTCGGCCACGAAGACGTTCGCCTCATGGACGGTGGCCGCGCCAAATGGCAGGCCGAGGACCGCGAACTGACCACCGAGAAGCCCCGCCCGGAGCCGACCGAGTATCCGATCATCGACCGCGATGACACGACCCTGCGCGCGTTCCTGCCTGAGGTCAGAGACAGCCTGGGCCAACGTCCGCTCATCGATGTGCGCAGCCCCGAAGAGTATTCCGGAGAACGCACCCACATGCCCGCCTATCCCGAAGAGGGCGCTCTGCGCGGCGGCCATATCCCCAGCGCGGCTTCGGTGCCATGGGCGAAGGCCGCGAATGAGGACGGCACCTTCAAGTCGGCAGACGAACTCAAGGCCATCTATACCGATGAGGCCGGACTCGGCACCTCCGACGAGGTCATCGCCTACTGCCGCATCGGCGAACGCTCCAGCCACACCTGGTTCGTCCTCCAGCACCTGCTCGGCTACGACAACGTCCGCAACTACGACGGTTCCTGGACCGAGTGGGGCAATGTCGTCGGCGTTCCCATCACGAAGGGAACCGAGGCCGGCGAGGTGCCCAGCCGCTGATGACTGCCCACACAGACACCCCTGACACTTCGGATCTGCCGCAGAGTCTGGCCGACATCGTCACTGACTTCGCCGAGACGGATTCCAGCGACCGACTGCAGCTGCTGCTCGAACTTGCCTCGGACCTGCCCGAGCTGCCACCGCGCTACAGCGATCACCCGGAGCTGCTCGAACAGGTGCCCGAATGCCAGTCACCGATCTTCCTTGTCACCGAGGTCGAGAATCCCGAGCAGGGGGATGAGGCGATTGTCAGGCTGCACTTCTCCGCCCCTCCCGAGGCGCCGACAACTCGTGGATTCGCCGGAATCCTCCATGAAGGGCTGAACGGCCAGAGCGCCGAGGTGGTTCTGTCCATCCCTGCTGACCTGCCCCTGCGTCTGTCGATGACCGAGATCGTCAGCCCGCTGCGGTTGCGGGGGATGAGCGGAATGCTGTCGAGGATCCAGCGTCAGACCTCCGAGAGGATCGGCAAGATCACAGGGCGATGATCGGGAAATCGTTTGGATGAGCCGAGGTTTTCGACTAGATTGTGGTTAGCCTGCCCTTAATTAGTCGATGCTAAGGAACCCTCCGATGACCGGTCTCGCCACCACAGCCTCGGCGAATCCGTCTGCGGTGAACGGTCAGAAGACGACACGAACTCTCAAGATCAAACGAGCGGTCGGCCTCGTCGTCGCAGTCCTTGCATTGGTGCTCGTCGTGCTGATGTCACTGGCCATCGGCACCCGGGATATGCCGGTCTCGGAGGTTCTCGGGGCGTTCTTCGACCCCAGTGGCAGCGACGATCAGCTGGTCGTGTTGGAGCTGCGCCTGCCCCGGACTGTACTCGGTATCCTCGTCGGGATGGGCCTGGGGCTGGCAGGCGGCCTCATCCAGGCGCTGACCCGCAACCCCCTGGCCGATCCGGGCATCCTCGGTGTCAACGCCGGAGCCTCCTTCGCAGTGGCCATCGGCATCGGATTCTTCGGGATCACCTCGATCAACGGCTATATCTGGTTCGCCTTCCTCGGTGCCCTCGTGGCCACGACAGGCGTGTACATCATCGGTTCCTCCGGGCGGAATCACAGCGTCGATCCGATCCGCCTGACCTTGGCCGGAGTCGCGGTCGCCGCGGTGCTGACCGGACTGACCAAGGGAATCCTCCTCACGAACGAAAGAGCATTCGATGCCTTCCGCGCCTGGGACGTCGGAGCCATCGCCGGTCGCGGATTCGACACCGTCTACGCAGTCGCCCCATTCATCGTCGTCGGCATCGTTCTCGCATTGTTCTTGGCGCACTCGCTCAACGCGGTCGCCCTCGGCGACGATCTGGCCGCCAGCCTCGGCACCTCGGTGAACCGCACCCGCATCCTCACCATCCTCGCGGTCACCCTCCTGGCCGGCGGCGCCACCGCCGCCGCCGGGCCGATCGGGTTCATCGGACTGATGATTCCCCATATCGCCCGCTGGATCGTCGGCCCCGATCAGAGATGGATCCTAAGCTACTCCGTCATCCTCTCGCCCATACTGCTGCTGGTCTCCGATGTGCTCGGACGTGTGGTGATGAAGCCGGGCGAATTGCAGGTCGGTGTCGTCACTGCCTTCGTCGGTGCACCGGTGCTCATCGCCCTCGTGCGCAGAAAGAAGGCGAGCGGACTGTGAAATCCTCGAACTCACCGATCGGTGACACCACCGAGTTCGTTCCCGGCCAGCGTGTCCTGCCGGGGGAGCGGGTCAACTTCGGTCGTCCCATGCTGCGGGCATTGGGCGTGCGCATCGATCTGCGAGTCGTTCTCACAGCCGGCATCGTCACACTTCTGGCACTGAGCTGCGGGTTCGTGGGGCTGCTACTCGGAGAGTTCTCACTGACTCCCGCTGAAGTTTTCCAAGGACTGTTCGGCCAGGCCGACAAACGCATCGTCAACACCGTCGTCGGCGAATGGCGGGCACCGCGCATCATCGCCGGAATCGTCCTCGGCGCCGGTCTGGGCGTGTCCGGCGCGGTCTTCCAGTCTCTGACCCGCAACCCCTTGGGCAGCCCCGACATCATCGGCTTCTCCACGGGTGCCTACACCGGCGGCATCGTCACCATCATCGTCTTCGGCTCCAGCTTCATCTCCACCGCGTTCGGTGCGATCATCGGCGGCCTCCTGACGGCCATCGTGGTCTACCTGCTGACATGGAAGGGCGGAGTTCAGGGCTTCCGGCTCATCATCGTCGGCATCGCCCTGACCGCGATGCTCAATGCCTTCAACACCTGGCTGATCATGCGCGCTGATCTCGACCTCGCCATGGCCGCAGCGACATGGGGGGCCGGAACACTGAACGGAATGGGCTGGTCGACCCTGTTACCGGCGGCCATCGGCACGGTCCTATTGGGGGTGGGCTGTGGACTCTTCTCTCGCGGCCTGGGAATCCTGGAACTCGGGGATGACACCGCCAAAGCATTAGGTGTGCGCAATGAACCCGTGCGAGCCGGCCTCATCCTCGTTGCCGTGGCCCTCGTTGCCGTGGTCACGGCTGCTGCCGGACCGATCGCCTTCGTCGCACTGGCCGCCCCGCAGATCGGGCGCAGGATCGCGAAGGCTCAGGGCACCAGTCTGCTCTCTGCTGCGGCAGTCGGAGCCCTGCTGCTCGTCGCCGCCGATCTCATCGCCCAACACGCCTTGGGCGATACTCAACTTCCCGTCGGAGTCGTCACCGTGTGCATCGGCGGCATCTACCTGATCTGGCTCCTCATCCAAGAAGCTCGGAAGGCACAATGAGCATTCCACCAGTCACGAACTTCGGCACGGCCACTGCTGCGGGCACGTCACAACTCGCCGCCCACGATCTCGATCTGGCCTACGACCACCGGCAGGTCATCACCGACCTCGACGTCGAGATCGCGCCGGGCAAGTTCACCGTCATCGTCGGCCCCAACGCCTGCGGAAAGTCGACTCTGCTGCGTGCCCTGGCTCGACTGATGACTCCCGCGAAGGGCTCGGTGCTCCTCGACGGAGGCAATATTGCGAAGTTGAAGACGAAGCAGATCGCCAAGCGGTTGGGTCTGCTGCCGCAGACGTCGATCGCCCCCGACGGCATCACGGTGGGGGAGCTCGTGGCGCGCGGACGACACCCGCACCAGTCGTTCCTCAAGCAGTGGACAGACCAGGACGAAACCGCCGTGCTCTCGGCACTGCGTGCGACCAACACCGAGGAGCTCTCCGCCCGGCAGGTCGATGAGCTCTCCGGCGGTCAACGGCAGCGGGTGTGGGTGGCCATGGTCCTGGCACAGGAGACGCCGCTGATGCTGCTCGATGAGCCCACGACGTTCCTCGACCTCGCCTTCCAGATCGAACTCCTCGACCTGTTCGCACAGTTGAACCACGAACACGGCCACACGCTTGTCGCCGTCCTCCATGACCTCAACCAGGCCTGCCGATACGCCGATGAGATCATCGCGATGAAGAACGGTGGAATCGTCGCCCAGGGGGCACCGGCCGAGATCATCACGACCGAGCTTGTCCAGCAGGTCTTCGGCATCGACTGCTCTGTCATCGACGACCCCGTCACAGGAGCACCCATGATCGTTCCCGGCAAGCCGAAGAAGACCTTCGCAGATCGCTGACCCGAACGTCCGCCACGAAGCAGACCGATATTGCTCAGCTCTCTGAGGAGTCCTTGCTTTCAGCGGGCTCGTGGTCTGCGCCCGCGCCTGCAGCAGTCGTGTCTGCGGGCGCCTTCTGACCGGTGGTGTCGCTGTTCCGTTCTTCTGCCTGGCCTTCGTCGTCTTTCCCCGACTTCATCAGGGCAGTGATGCCGATGGCGATTCCTGCCACGATGCTTCCCCAGATGGCGCCGAGGATGAGCGAGAAGAATGTGTTGACCAGCCAACCGAGGAAACCACCTACGCCTGCGACCGCGGCGACTGGTTCTTCCAGGTGATGGACGAAGTCGTAGAGGATGTGGAGGCCGAGTTCATCTGTGCCGACGAGGATGATGTGTCCACCGACCCACAGCATGGCGAAGGTGCCGACAACCGTCAGCCCGCCCAGCAGTTTGGGCATCGCCTTGACGAGGAATCGTCCGAACTTCTGCGTGCCCGGCTTCTCCTTCTGAGCCATGTGCAGGCCGATGTCGTCCATCTTGACGATGAGGGCGACGGTTCCATAGACACCGATCGTGATCGCCAGGGCCACGATGACGAGGATGATGGCTCGGGGGAGCAGAGCCTCATTGGCGACCTCGTTGAGTGAGATCACCATGATCTCGCAGCTGAGCACGAAATCTGTGGTGATGGCTGAGCGGACGATCTTCTTCTCGTCCTTGCCCTCATCCTTCTTACCGTGCTTGGATTCCTTCTTCGGCTCTTCGTGGTGTTCGATCCACCCGAGCTTCTCGAAGATCTTCTCCGCGCCCTCGAAGCACAGATAGGTGCCGCCGACCATGAGCAGGGGAGTCAGCAGCCATGGAAGGAATTCGCTGAGCAGCAGAATGATCGGCACGATGATGACGATCTTGTTGAACAGCGAACCGAACGCGATGCGTTTGATGATCGGCAGTTCCCGCTTCGGGTCGACTCCCGCGACGAACTTCGGGGTGACCGCAGCATCGTCGACGACGACCCCCGCAGCTTTGACTCCTGTCCGAGATGCGCCCGCGGCGACATCATCGAGGCTTGCCGCAGAGAGCTTGACGAGAGCTGCCACATCGTCGAGGAGTGCGAAGAGACCGCCCGCCATCTATCGTCCTTCGTCGGGTTCGTCAGCTTCGTCGGCGCGGTTGAGCACGCCGAGGTGGTTGCCGGCTTGGTCGAAGACGGTGAGCCGGTCACCGTCGGCTTCGACCCGGCGTGTGCGTCCGACCCACCTCTCCATGCCCTGAGTAGCGCGTTGGGTGGTGAGGAACGGTTCGACGATCGCCCCTGAAGCATCGTTGGACCACGTGGTGGAGATGCGGTTGGCTCCGTCGCTGCCGGTCAGGGACCCGTCGGCCGTGATCTTCAGGAATGCTGCGGACCCCGGCTTGGAGCTGGCCCATCTGCCGTTGACTGAGTTGGTCATTTGGCTTCCTTCTCCAATCCACCGACGACTTTCCCGCTGGAATCAGCAACCTTCATGACATTGCCTTCGATTGTTGCCGATGATGCCTCGGACAGCCACATGTCGACCCCGGCACATGCCTTCTGTGTTGTGGTGAACGGAGTGATGAGGATTTTGTCCCCGTCGACTTCCCACGTTGTCTGGATGCGATTGCAACCGTCGGAACCCGTCACCTGTCCGTCCTCGGAGAACTCGAGGAACGGATCTCCGGCTTCAGGAGACGTCCATTTGCCGGTGGGATCGATGGCTGCAGAATCCGCCGA
>NZ_JAKDJU010000174.1 GCF_030453725.1 Brevibacterium picturae | reverse complement strand
GACGATCCCACAGGGGCACCGACGGACGATCCCACAGAGGCCCCGGACGAGCGGAGTCTGAGCATCGACCCGACAACGATCGCCCAGGACGACTTCGTCGGTGAGCGAGGCGTGCAGGTGGCCGCTGCCGGGTGCACCCCGGAGACCACCGCCACAATGACGGTCGATCCACAGAACGGCACGATCGAGAAGTTCGAACAGACCGCGACGGCTGATGCCGAATCCGTGGCCAAGTTCGGAGTCCGCGGTCTCGACGAGACTCTGGCTGCAGATTATCTCGGCACCTACGACGTCGCTGTCGATTGTGACGGCGGAGACCCGCTGACCGGTTCCTTCGAGGTCGTCGCCGAGGGCGATGGGCCGGGCGCCGGTGATGGTGGGGGAGACCTGCCGCGAACCGGTAACGAGGCATTGCCTCTGGTGATCTCGGCCGGAGCGCTCATCGTGCTCGGCATCGCGATGACCATGGGAGCTCGCCGCCGCAGGGCCTGAGCATCCCCCGATCGCCACGCGGGCCGGTGACTGAATGAGGTCGCCGGCCCGCGTGCCCATTCACCCGCCGAGGTGAGACTCTCCCGCTCGGTCGGTGGAGGCCTTCAGCACCCGCTCATCCGAATCGGGCACAATGGTCTTCTGTGACTCCCAAACTCTTCTTCAAGATCTTCGCCATCGCGGAGACCATCACCTGGTCGCTGCTCATCATCGGCATGATCCTCAAATACACCCATATCACCGAGATCGGTGTGCGCATCGGCGGCGGGATCCATGGCTTCGTCTTCATCTGCTTCGTCATCGCCGTCATCGGCGTCGGAACCTCGCAGATGTGGAGCAAGAAGCGCATCGCCACGGGACTGGGCTCGGCAATCATTCCCTACGCCACGATCCCCTTCGAGGTCTCCGTGGCCAAGGCCGGGGCGCTTGAGGGCGACTGGGGCCTGGGCGCGAACGGGCGGACCCCGCGGAACTGGTTCGAAAAGCTCACCTCCTGGGCGATCCGCTCACCATGGCTGGCCATCGGCGTGGGAATCGTCGTGGTCATCGCGATCTTCAGCGGACTGCTGCTCGCCGGCCCTCCCGGCGACTGGGGCAAGTGAACGGCAGGGCCACCTCGGCGAAGATCTGACCTGAGGGCTGCACCGCCTCGGGGATGGACGACTCTGTGCAAGACTTGGGGTCTCGCTTAGGATGATGACAACGGGACCGATACTCACCATCGGCCCTCCACGAACATCTTCGAGTAATGGAAGGCCCACTGATGGACCTGATTCTCGGCGCCGTAGTCATCGGCGTCATAGTCATTATCGCCCTGATCGCATTCTTCGTGATCATGCGCTCGATCAAGATCGCCTCCCCCTCGGAGGCGCTCATCATCACCGGTCGGAATGTGAGCAGTTCGGGTGGCACCGGCCGCATCATCATCGGCGGTCGCTCGGTCGTCTATCCGATCGTCCAGAAGGCATTCATCCTGTCCCTGTCGTCACGCCAGATCGCTGTGGCCATCGACGGAATCTCGATGAACGGCATCGCATTGCGCCTGCACGGTGTCGCCCAGGTCAAGGTCGGCGGCACCGAGGGGGACGTGCGCAAGGCCGCGCAGCGCTTCCTCGACCAGCAGGACCAGATCGAGCCCTACAGCACAGAGATCCTCTCCGGAACGCTGCGCGCCGTCGTCGGTACGCTGACAGTCGAGCAGATCATCCAGGATCGTGCTTCCTTCGCGGCCCAGGTGCAAGAGGAATCCGCGCACTCGATGAACAACCAGGGCCTGGTCATCGACACGTTCCAGATCTCCGCCGTCGAAGACGAGGGCAGCTACCTGAAGGATTGGGGTCGCCCCCAGGCGGCGGAGGTCGCGAAGAACGCCGCCATCGCCGAGGCGAATGCCAGTCGTGCATCGTCCGTTGAGGAAGCGCAGCAGAACGAGTCGACCCAGAAGCAGCAGGCTCTGACCGATCAGGCCATCGCCGAGCAGCAGCAGCAGCTCGCCCTGCGCCGTGCGGCGTTGAAGGAAGAGGCGGACCAGCGTCAGGCGACCGCTGACAATGCGGGCCCGTTGGCGAACGCGGCCGAGAAGCAGAAGCTGCTCGAACGCGACCGCGTCGTTGCGAAGGAAGCCGCGGAACTGCGTGCCGAACAGCTCGATGCCGAGGTCAGGCGCCCCGCCGACGCGGAGCGCTACCGCCAGCAGGCAGACGCTGATGCGCGCGCCTACGATGTCGAAGCCCAGGGTCGGGCCGAAGCTGCGGCTGAGCTGCACCGTCGGTCCAAGGACGCTGAAGCCATTCGCCTTGAGGGCGAGGCCCAGGCCGACTCGATCAAGGCTCGTGGCGAGGCAGAAGCCGGGGCTCTCCAGGCTCAGGCCGAGGCCTACAAGAAGTTCAACGATGCCGCTGTGCTGTCGAAGGTCCTCGAGGCCCTGCCGAACATCGCCGGCGAACTCGTCGCCCCTTATGCGAACATCAAGGATCTCTCGATCGTGTCGACCGACGGAGAGTCCAAGCTGGCGAATTCGGTGTCGAACAACCTGGCTCAGGTTCTCGAGGTCGTGCGCGGGACCACCGGCATCGACCTCGGGGATCTGGTCGGCAAGGCTCAGACCCAGGGGGGATCGAAGGGCTTCGGCGACGAGAAGGGCTTCGGCGGAAGGGACCGAGATGGCTCGACCACATTCGACGACTCGGGTGGCTTCGCCGGTGCAAACAGTGGTGACGATGACGCAGATCACGGTGGTCAGGTCGTCGAAGGTCAAGTCTCAGAGGGGCGCGGTTCCAAGGGGCATGGCTCGATAGGGAACTTCGACCCGAAGGACTACCTTGACGAGAACGGGGAACTCGACCTCACCCACATCGGTGATGACGTGAAGAAGGCCACCGGAATCGACGTGCAGTCCTACATCGCCGAGGCGCTGCGCCGACGCGACGGTCGTGACGGCGATTCGGGCGGTTCGGGTTCGAACGGCTCAGGCTCGAACGGGCCGAAGGGCGATGGGCCGACGGGCGGTTCTGGTTCGAACGGGCCGAAGGACGATGGGCCGACGGGCGGCTCGGGAGGCCCCGAGAAGAAATAGTCTCCTGTGTGATCTGCCTGCACTGAAGCTCCGGGGCGATCCCCGAGCCATGTGCAGGATGCGTACGTGTTCAGCAGATTCTGCTGGGCACGTGCGCATTCTGCATCCGGTCCCTTGTCCCCGAGCCGCGTCTCATTGTCGGGCCTGACTTGGGGCCCGCTCGGCCTCACATTCATAAAGACATACGCATATGTTAATATGAACGTGTAGGAGGTTCTCTTGGCACACGACCATTCGCACACGTCAGGTTCGCGTCATCGCTTGGCGATCGTCTTCGGCATCGTCCTGGTGATCTTCGTCTTCCAGGTGATCGGCTCGATCATGACGGGCAGCTTGGCGCTGCTCATTGACACCGGCCACAATTCGGTCGACCTCATCGGCATCGGCGTCGCCCTGTTTGCCGCCACCCTGGTCCGGAAGCCGCCGAAGGGGCAGAAGACCTGGGGCTTCCGCCGGGCCGAAGTCCTCGCCGCAGGGGCGCAGGCGACTCTGCTGCTGGGGCTCGGCCTCTACAGTCTCATCGAGGGAATTCGTCGTTTCTTCGTCCCGCCTGAGGTGCCGGGCCCGGAACTGATGCTCTTCGGTGCTGTCGGACTTGTCGGCAACATCGTGTCGATCATCATCCTCAGCTCGTCCAAAGAGGACTCGCTCAACCTCAAGGCTGCCTTCCTCGAAGTCATCGCCGATGCGCTGGGGTCCGTCGCCGTCATACTCGCTGCCGTCTCGATCTGGCTCTTCGATTGGACTCGCGCCGATGCGGTTGCAGCTCTGTTCATTGCGGCTCTGATCGTGCCCCGGGCGTTCTCCATTCTGAAGGAGACCGGCTCGATTCTGCTCGAAGTGGCGCCCAGAGAGCTCGACCTGGACAAGGTCAAGATGCACATCGAAGAAGTCGAGCATGTCCAAGAAGTCCACGATCTTCACGTGACGCGGATCGACTCGAACCTGCCCGTGCTCACCGCACACGTGGTCCTCGCCGACGAATGTTTCTACGACGGCCACGCTCCGCGAATACTCACCGCACTCCAGGAGTGCCTCGCCGAGCACTTCAAAGTCGCGATCGAACACTCGACGTTCCAGTTCGACAGGGCGAAGGACGCGGCCCAGGAGGCGCACACCCATACCTGACAACACCCATAACTGAGCAGGACGGTGGCGTCAGCGGCAGAGCTTCGTCAGCCGGGCCTCGCCGGCGCTTCGTCGGGGACGAGGAGTGCCGACAGTCGGCAGCTTTCTGAATGCACGACGGTCGCTTGAACGCACAACGGTCGGTAACTCCTGGTCGAATCCGTTGCTTCCTGCGACCAGGAGTTACCGACTGTTGAGTTCAGAACACGGGCACCAGGGCACCGGTGCCTCAGCTCTGCTGCAGGATCTCGACCGAGTCGGTGCGGAACTTCTCGAGCCTCGTCGGGTCGATCGAGACTCCGAAGCCGACGCCCGTGGGCACGTCGACCTTGCCGTCGTACATGACGATCTCCTCGGTGATGTCCTCTTTGAAGAAGCGATTCGATCCCGAGATGTCGCCGGGCAGGGTGAAGCCGGGTAGCGATGCGAGGGCTGCATTGGCGGCGCGACCCAGGCCGGTTTCGACCATTCCGCCGTGCCAGACGGCCACGCCATGAGCGGCGCAGAGATCGTGGATCTTCTTCGCCTCGATGAAGCCGCCGACCCGTCCCGGTTTGATGTTGATGACGGCTGCTGCCCCCATGGAGATCGCATCCGCCGCGGCCTCGGCAGAGTCGATGGACTCGTCCAGGCACATCGGTGTCTCCATCAGCTTCGCCAACTCCCCGTGTTGGCGGATGTCGGCCTCGCCCAGCGGCTGTTCGATGAGGAGGAGTCCATACTCGTCGAGTCTGCGCAGGTGGGAGGCGTCGACGAGCGTGTATGCGGCATTGGCGTCGACCTGGAACCCGAAGTCATCGCCGAAGGCCTTGCGCACTGCGGCGATCGGTGCGATGTCCTTGCCCGGTTTGATCTTGAGCTTGATGCGGGCATACCCCTCTTCCAGGTAACCGCCGATGACCCTGACCGTCTCTTCGACGGAGTCCTGGATGCCCACAGAGACTCCTGAGGGGACGGAGTCGACGACGCCGCCCAGGTAGGTCTTGAAGGACTGGTCGTTGAGCTTGAGCTGAGCCTCGATGACCGCCATCTCCAGCGCGGACTTCGCCATGGGGTGACCGATGACGTGACGCAGATGCCACGACACGGTCTCCGCGGTGAGGTCGTCGACGTCGAAGAGGATCGGGGCCAACCAGCGCTTCGTGACATCGATGCCCGACGCCACGTACTCAGAGGAATAGAGCGGGGAGATCATCGCCACCGACTCTCCCCACCCCGTGATCTCACCCTTAGGGGTGTCGAAGGTGGCCTCGACGAGGTAGCAGTCCTTCTCCGTCTCCCGCATGAACGAGGTCTCGAAGGGGGTGACCAGGGGAATGGATACCTGGTGGAGAGTGATTGACTTGAGCTTCATGCGCCATGCACCTTCTTTGTGTTCGGGGCCGATGATCCTGTGACCCAGCCTATAACCACTCGCAGAACCACCTCGGCGTGGGATGAAGTCTGGGACGAGAGCAGCGAACTGGGTCCGGGCCCAGCCGGTTTCGAGGGAACAGAATGTTGGATTCCAGCGGCGAAACCGACATTCGTCTCCCTCAGAACCCGCCGGCAGGACTCCTTGTATCCATCTGTGGCTCACGCCGCCCGTCTCAGGCGCCGATCTGGCCTGGAGAGAGCGGCACCGCCTTGGTACTGTGAGCCAAAGGGCCCGCTCAATCGAGGGAGAGTTACGTGAATGACTACCTGCGGTCGCTCAAGGGCCGGAAGCAGAAGTGGTTCGGACTCAAACTGCCGGTCAAGACTGCACTTGCTCAGCCGTACCTCCACCCGATGCTGCGAACTGTTGCCCCGCACGTCAGTGGCATCAAGCTCGGCAGGCTGCCCGCACCGATCGGCCTCACCGAGGTGCGCGGACGTGCCGGGGGCGCCGGCTTCTACCTCGTCGATCCGTTCCGCTGCGAGATCGCCAAGGAATTCTATTGGGGCAAGGGACG
>NZ_JAKDJU010000173.1 GCF_030453725.1 Brevibacterium picturae | reverse complement strand
CCGCTGTGTGTTCCCCCACCCTACCACCACGCGGCGAATCTTGGGGGGGTGCCTCAACCGCTCTGTTTGGTTGCTCAGCGCCCGGAAGGTGGCTGAGACCGTATCGAGTCAGTATTCGATGACGACTCGACCGTCGATCTTGCCGTGGATCATCTCCTCCAAGACCGCATTGATGTCCTCGAGCGGACGCTTGCTGTAAGTCGGATGGATCTTGCCTGCCGCGTAGAACTCCAACGCCTCGACCATGTCCTGGCGGGTGCCGACGATCGAACCGCGGATCGTCAGACCCTTGAGCACGATGTCGAAGATCGGTGCGGGAAACTCGCCCGGGGGCAACCCGTTGAAGACGATGGTGCCGCCTCGGCGAGTCATCGAGATCGCCTGTCCGAACGCCTTCGGATGCACGGCCGTGACGAGCACACCGTGGGAACCACCGATCTTTTCCTGGATGATGTCGGCAGGCTCCTCAGCAAATGCATTGACGGTGATCTCCGCCCCATGCTTCTTCGCCAGAGCCAACTTGTCATCGGCGACGTCGACCGCGATGACCCGCATCCCCATCGCCACCGCATACTGCACGGCGATGTGGCCGAGCCCGCCGATGCCGGAGATGACGACCCACTGCCCGGGTTTCACCTCGGTGCGTTTGAGCCCCTTGTAGACGGTGACCCCGGCGCACAGCACGGGCGCGATCTCGTAGGGGTCCGAACCCTCCGGAATGATCGCGGCGAACTTCGTGTCGACGAGCATGTACTCACCGAACGACCCATCGATGCCGTAACCGCCGTTGACCTGCTGTTCGCACAACGTCTCCCACCCCTGGCGGCAGTGCTCGCACGTTCCGCAGGCACCCCATAGCCACGCATTTCCGATCATCTGCCCGACCGTGACATCGGTGACGCCGGGCCCGACCTTCTCCACGGTCCCGACTCCTTCGTGGCCGGGAATGAGGGGAACCTTGGGCTTGACCGGCCAGTCGCCGTGTGCCGCGTGCAGATCGGTGTGGCAGACTCCCGAGGCGATGAGTTTGACCAACGCCTGGCCCGGCCCGGGCTCAGGAACCTCGTTGTCTCCGACGACGAGGTCCTGACCGAAGTCCTCGACTACTGCTGCTTTCATTGCTGCCATCATTAACTCCTTCGTGATGATGTTGCTGCTGTCTTGGCCGAAGCTCGCCTCAGAAGAATCCCTGCTTGTCCTCCGAGTAGCTGACGAGCAGGTTCTTCGTCTGCTGGTAGTGATCGAGCATCATCAGATGGTTCTCACGTCCGATGCCTGATGCCTTGTAGCCGCCGAAGGCCGCGTGGGCCGGGTAGGCGTGGTAATTGTTGACCCACACTCGTCCGGCCTGGATGTCCCGACCCGCCCGGTAGGCGGTGTTGCCGTTGCGCGACCAGACTCCGGCGCCCAGCCCGTAGAGGGTGTCGTTGGCCGTGGAGATGGCGTCGTCGTAGTCGCTGAAGGTCGCCACCGAGACGACGGGGCCGAAGATCTCCTCCTGGAAGATCCGCATCTTATTGCTGCCCTTGAAGATCGTCGGCTGCACGTAGTAGCCGCCGGACAGGTCCCCACCGAGGTCGGCCCGGGCTCCGCCGGTGAGTACCTCGGCGCCCTCCTGCTTTCCGATGTCGAGGTAGGACATGATCTTCTCGAATTGGTCGTTCGAGGCCTGCGCACCCATCATGGTGTCGGTGTCCAGCGGGTTGCCCTGGACGATCTTCTTCGTCCGCTCTGCCACTGCCTCAAGGAAGGGATCGGCGATCGACTCCTGGACCAGCGCCCGCGACGGGCAGGTGCAGACCTCGCCCTGATTGAGCGCGAACATGGTGAAGCCCTCTTGGGCCTTGTCCCAGTAGGCGTCATCGGAGGCATTGACATCGTCGAAGAAGATGTTCGGGGACTTGCCGCCGAGTTCCAGCGTCACCGGGATGATGTTCTGCGAGGCATACTGCATGATGAGCCGGCCTGTGGTCGTCTCACCCGTGAACGCGATCTTCTTGATCCTCTTGTTCGACGCCAACGGCTTACCCGCTTCGAGGCCGAAGCCGTTGACGACGTTGAGGACACCCTCAGGAAGCAGATCGCCGATGAGTTCCATGAGAACGAGGATCGAAGCCGGCGTCTGCTCGGCGGGCTTGAGGACGATGGCATTGCCTGCCGCCAACGCCGGAGCGATCTTCCATACTCCCATAAGGATCGGGAAGTTCCAGGGAATGATCTGGCCCACCACTCCGAGCGGCTCGTGGAAGTGATAGGCAACCGTGTCGTCATCGATCTGGGACAGGCCGCCTTCCTGCGCGCGGATCGCCCCGGCGAAATAGCGGAAGTGATCGATGGCCAGGGGAATGTCAGCGTTCAGGCATTCGCGGATGGCCTTGCCGTTGTCCCAGGACTCAGCCACCGCGATCATTTCGAGGTTCTCCTCGATGCGGTCGGCGATCTTGTTCAGGATCACGGCTCGCTCGGCAACAGAGGTCTTGCCCCAGGAGGGAGCGGCTGCGTGTGCGGCATCGAGTGCGACTTCGATGTCCTCAGCGGTGCTGGCTGGAATCTCACAGAAGGTCTTGCCGGTGATCGGTGTGGGGTTCTCGAAGTAGTTGCCGTTCTTCGGCGGCACCCATTGTCCGCCGATGAAGTTCTCGTAGCGAGACTTGAAGGACACGAGTGACCCGTCTTGACCTGGCTGAGCGTAAACAGTCATTGCAACTCCTTTGATGCGTATGCGGCGATCGGATATCTGTCTCCGATTGCTCCACACGCTACCCAGAGCAACGTTGCATGTGGGTTGCATCACACTTCGGTGACTGGTTCGTTCAGCAGCCGAGCGCCTCGAGTCGCACCACAGCTGCGTTTCGTTCGGGCGCTTCGGGCGGGGCCAGCCGCAGCACCGACATCAATACTTCGGAATCGTCCCGAGCCTCAGGCAATCCCGCAAAGCGCCACAGCTGCTGCCAGGTCCCGTTCTGCAGCAGATTCTCCCGCATCAGCGCGTCGAGTTCCGCACCGATCTCGCGGACTCCCGGAGCTTCCGAGTCCGGCAGCACCTGTCCCTGGTAGAGGTTGAGCGCTGTCTCCACATCGCTTTGGGCCAGGGCCCGATGGGTGCGTTCGACATCGCTGTCGATATCTCCCCGCAGACGGTAGGGACGGGCATCGACACGCAGATCGCCGAGGTGGCTGATGGCTCTGCGCAGACGTGCGATCTCCGCCCGGACCGTGACCTCGCTTCCGCCGAGTGCCCACAGCCGATCGGCGAGACCGGCACTGCTGATCCCGCTGTGGCTGCGCTGCAGGAGCAACAGGATCTCTGCATGGCGCCCCGACAGTGTCATCCGGGCACCGTCCGGGCCGGAGAGCTGAGGGCGAGCCCCGGTGACCTCAAGATACGCACCCTGACCAGTGCGGGCGGGAGGCAGCCCACCGGAATCTGGGGTGTAGAGCTCCGACAGGCCGGCGCGGGCGGCCTGAGCCGTCGAATTCAACAAGGGCAGGACGATGGATGACACCGCGTCATCGCCGCCGGTGACATCGAGGATGCCCAGGACCTGACCGGTCAGCGGATGAGTCACCGGAACCGCGCTGCAGCTCCACGAGTGCACCTCGGCGCAGAAGTGCTCGGCCTGACTGATCTGCACGGCATTGCCCGAGAGCAGTGCGAGCCCGGGGGCCGAGGTGCCCATGACAGCTTCGGACCAGTCGGTGCCGGGCACGAAGCCCATGGACTCGGCCCGGCCGCGGACCGCACGCTCACCTTCGACCCACAGCAGACGTCCCTGCTCATCGCCGAGGGCCACGAGCAGTCCCGCCTCCTTGGCGGGTTCGATCAGATGCGACCGCAGCAGTCCCATGATGGAGCTGAAAGGATGACGGCGCCTCACCTCGGCGAGCCGATCGCCTTCATAGGCCATGCGCACACGGACTCCTGCCGGATCGCTGAGGCGGCCGAGGGACCGGTTCCAGGACTCGAGCACGGCGGAACGGACACCGGGTCCCGAAGTCTCGGGCGCGGTCAGGGTTGCCAGATTGTCGTGGGCGCGACGAACGATGCGCTGATAGTCGTCGCGAAGCAGCGGAGTCGAATGCATAGCGGAGCTGTCCACCCCCATCGGCGGTTGTCACACAGTTGTCTACGGTGCTCACAATCTATCCGCGTTACCCCGTCCGGGCAAGACCGCACCAGGGTTCTCATGGAACAGAAAGGGCGGGAAGTGAGGATCTCACTTCCCGCCCAGAACTGCTGTCTGAGGCTCAATCCACCAAAGGGATCAGGCGACGCGCATCGACGAAGAGTCGATCGGAACGGCAGGGCCGTTCGATGTCGTCACGGTGGCCTTCGAGACGTAGCGGCCCTTCGAGGAGCCCGGCTTCAGACGCACGATCTCGTCGATGGCCGCCTCGAAGTTCTCCCGCAGTGCTTCCTCGGAGAAGGAGACCTTTCCGATGATGAAGTGCAGGTTCGAGTGCTTGTCGACGCGGAATTCGATCTTTCCGCCCTTGATCTCGGTCACGGCCTTGGCGACATCCATGGTCACGGTGCCGGTCTTGGGGTTCGGCATCAGGCCGCGAGGACCAAGCACCTTGCCCAGACGGCCGACCTTGCCCATCATGTCAGGGGTCGCAACAGCCGAGTCGAAGTCGGTGAAGCCATTGGCCACCTTCTCCAGCAGGTCATCGGAGCCAACGTAGTCGGCACCTGCTTCACGGGCAGCTTCAGCACGGTCGCCGGCAGCGAACACCAGGACCCGAGCGGTCTTACCGGTACCATGCGGAAGGTTGACGGTGCCGCGCACCATCTGGTCCGCCTTGCGTGGGTCGACACCCAGGCGGAGAGCGACCTCGACGGTGGCATCATACTTGGCCACCGTGGTCTCTTTGGCCAGGGCGATTGCCTGGGCCGGTTCGTATGTCACATCTGCGGCGATCTTCTCTGCCGCGGCCTGATAGGCCTTTGAACGCTTTGCCATCTGCTTCTCTCCTTGCAGTCGTGGTCCGGGCTGCGCGAGCCCTACCACAGTGAAATGTCTGGTCTCAGCCCTTGATGTCGGTGGTCACGCCCATGGAGCGAGCGGTGCCGGCGACGATGCGGTCAGCCTGATCCAGGTCATTGGCGTTGAGGTCGGGCATCTTCACATTCGCGATGTCGCGAACCTGGTCGGCGCTCAGGTGAGCAACCTTGTCGGTGTGAGGAGTAGCCGATCCGGACTTCACGCCTGCAGCCTTCTTGATGAGCTCTGCAGCCGGTGGGGTCTTGAGAACGAAGGTGAACGAACGGTCTTCGAACACAGTGATCTCAACGGGAATGACGTTCCCGCGCTGGGATTCCGTTGCGGCGTTGTAGGCCTTGCAGAATTCCATGATGTTGACGCCGTGCTGGGCAAGCGCCGGACCAATCGGAGGTGCCGGGTTAGCGGCACCTGCCTGAATCTGGAGCTTGACGAGGCCGGCTACCTTTTTCTTGGGAGGCATATTCGGTCCTTAATCTTGAAGTGTCGATGCGCCAGAGAAATACGGCGCATCGTTCGATGACGGCCTCCGATAAGAGCCGCGATCAAACCACACCAGTATTCCATGTCCGCAGGACTGGGAGCAAATGCCGGTGAGCCGGATCACTGGTGGTGAATGGCGCAAGGGCCCGGTATCCACCGGGCCCTTGCTGATGTTGAGAATCGACTCAGAGCTTGGAGACCTGGTCGAAGCTGAGCTCGACGGGAACGTCGCGTTCGAAGATCGACAGCAGCACGGTGAGCTTCTGCGATTCCGGACGAATCTCCTGGATTGTTGCGGGGTGGCCCTCGAAGGAACCTTCCTTGACGAGCACGGACTCGCCGACTTCGTACTCCACCTCGGTGATGGGTGCGGACTTCGCTGCCTGCTCCGCCTGCACACCTTCAGCGGCGGCGGCCTCGGCCTGGCGCTCTTCGAAGATCGGAGCGAGCATCGTGAAGACCTCGTCGATGGACAGAGGAGTCGGGTCATAGGCGTTGCCCACGAATCCGGTCACACCGGGAGTGTGACGGACCGCGCCCCAGGACTCATCGGTGAGTTCCATGCGCACGAGCACGTAGCCCGGGATGCGCACACGGCGGACCTGCTTGCGCTGGCCGTTCTTGATCTCGACGACGTCTTCCATCGGCACCTGGGACTCGAAGATGAACTCTTCGAGGTTGAGGCTGATGGAACGGTTCTCAAGGTTCTGCTTGACGCGGTTCTCGTAGCCTGCGTAGGAGTGGATGACGTACCAGTCACCTTCCTGCATGCGCAGCTCCGACTTGAACTCCTCGGCCGGGTCGACCTCATCGTCAGCGTCGACCTCGTCCGAGGTGTCATCGG
>NZ_JAKDJU010000172.1 GCF_030453725.1 Brevibacterium picturae | reverse complement strand
CATATCTGTGGTCATAAGGCCATCATGCCGCTTATGGTCCGTTTTGTGACCACCCGTCAGCTAAGAATCTGCACCATGCGCGCTGAGTTTCACACTCCGCAACATCCGCCGAGGCGGTCCGACATGAGCATTGGATGGACTGGTGATTTGGCGACCACTGGTCATTTCGCGAGCTTTCCATTGGTCAAATCGCGAGGTTTCAACTGGTCATTTCGCCACTCGGTTCCCGGGAGCTGGGCATCACGTGCCCGCCGAAGCACCGTCGTCACTCGCGACAGAGGTGGGGGCCTGGCTTGCCGCTGATTTCGCAGGACCGCCTGTACAAGCACTCGACGCATAGGCAACGATTGCACTATGCGCACCTTCGACACACTGGTCTCCGAGGCACAGGCAGCCGATGTCACAGGGTGGGATTTCTCCTGGCTCGACGGTCGCGCCACAGAACAACGGCCGCCGTGGGGCTACGCCCAACTCCTCGCCCAGCGCCTGTCCACTGCAAGCGCCGCCCTCGACATCGACACCGGCGGTGGTGAGGTCATCGCCGAAGCTCCGCTGCTGCCACCTCGTATGGCCGCCACCGAGGCCCATCCGCCCAACGTCGCCCGCGCCCGGAAGCGCCTGGGCCCGCGCAGGGTCGATGTCGTCGAGTCCGGTCCCGAGAAACTTCCCTTCGCCAACGGCAGCTTCGACCTGGTCAGCTCTCGCCATCCGGTGCGACCAGTGTGGTCGGAGATCGCGCGGGTCCTGGTGCCCGGAGGCACCTACTTCGCTCAGCACGTCGGACCTGCCTCGGCGTTCGAACTCATTGAGTTCTTCCTCGGACCCCAGTCGGCAAATCGCAGGAGCCGCCACCCCGACACAGAGGTCCATGACGCCGAGGCGGCCGGACTCGCACTCGAAACGCTTCGGACTGCGCGCTGCCGCATGGAGTTCTACGATATCGGCGCCGTCATCTGGATCCTGCGCAAATGCCCCTGGTGGGTGCCGGACTTCAGCGTCGAGGACTACCTGCCCCAGCTGCGAGAACTCGATGCTCGACTCCGCCGAGGCGAGTCGTTCGTCGCACACTCCACTCGCCACCTCATCGTGGCGCGGACACCCGACTGACCTGCCTCTAAGCTGGGGGCATGGAAGAATCCCCTCCCAGAGTCGACTCCCGGCCGTGAACAGACTGTCTCGGGCAGTGCTGCGCCTGTTCGCCGCACCCCGGCTCAACATGCGTGAGGACTACGAGAAGGTCCGTCGGATGCAGCGCCGACTCGCCGCGCTGCTGATGCCACCGTATCGGACCTCGCGCTGGCAGCCCCTGTCCGGCGACGACTCGCACGTCCCTGTCCGGATCTTCCAGCCGAAAGAACAGCGGCGCGAGGATGTCCTCGTCTTCTTCCACGGCGGCGGCTGGGTCACCGGAGACATCGAGACGTACACTCCGGCGTGTGCCAGAATGGCGGACCTCACCGGCTGCGCCGTCGCCTCCGTCAACTACAGGCTCGCGCCGGAGCACCCGTTCCCGGCGGGTCTGGAGGACTGCTACGGCGTCGCCCGACTGCTGCTCGACGAACCGCGTCGGGTGGGTGCCGCAGACGCCGACCAGATCATCCTGGTCGGGGATTCCGCCGGAGGAAACCTCGCTGCTGTCATCTCATTGCTGCTGCGAGAACGCGGACATCGCCCACCGAACCGACAGATCCTGCTCTATCCGGTGACACATTGGGACCACGACCCGAAGACCTCCCCGTTCGCCTCGGTGCGCAGCCACGGTGGGGACTATCGACTCACCAACGCCGAGGTAGAAGACTACTTCGATCTCTACGTTCCCGACCGTCAGCAGCGGCGCAACCCACGTGTCGCTCCGCTGCTGGCAGCCGACCTCTCCGGCCAACCGGCGACCCTGGTGATCACTGCGGAGTTGGATCTGCTGTGCGATGAGGGCGAGGCCTACGGGCGCGCCCTCGACGATGCCGGCAACGCGGTGCGGATCCACCGAGTGCCCGGAGCGCTGCATGGCTTCATCTCGCTGCCCAGGTTCTCCCAGTCCGTCCAGGAAGCCTATGAGGTGATCAACGCGTTCCTCGACGATGACACCGGCGAGGGCGAGCAGCCCGCCCAGGAGGCGAAATGACCCACCGGGACTGGGTACGGCTCGACAACGCCTCCAACATCTTCCTCGCCGCTCGCAGCGCCGCGGATCCCAAGGTCTTCCGCCTCAGCGCCGAGGTGGATCACGAGGTGGACCCCCGGCTGCTGCAGCAGGCGCTGGACGAGACATATGACCGGTACCGGCTCTACCACGCGGTGCTGCAGAGCGGCCTGTTCTGGTACTACCTGCAGGACAGTGACCTGCGCCCGCAGGTCACCGCGGATGAGCAGCCCACGTGTGCACCCATCTACCAGGCGGGTCGGCGCAACCTGCTGTTCCGCGTAGTCTACCATCGCCGGCGGATCAGCGTCGAGGTCTTCCACGCGCTCTCCGACGGCACCGGTGCGGCGTGGTTCCTCTCCGACCTGGTGAACGCATACATCAGGCTGCGGCACCCCGACTCCGACCGGAATCCGCCGCTCGAAGGCGCGAGCGAAACCGACGAGGCGCCGACTGAGCCGACACATGGCCTGAACATCGACAGCTTCGCGCATCACTTCCGTCGAGGGTCTCGGTCGCCCGCTTCCGGCTCCGCTTTCAGCCGTGCGGCCACACCGGCCACATTCACCGTCGCTGACAGCGCCCAGTCGCCTGCTGATCGCTGGAAGATCAGCCGCTTGCGTCGTTCGGCGGATAAGAAGGTCCACCGGGTCAGAGGAACCCGCACCCCGGACAACCGCACGCGCGCTGTCGAGCTCACCATGCCCACGGATGCTGTGCTCGGGCTTGCGCGAGCCGCCGATGTCTCGCTCACGATGTACCTGACGGCGCTGTTCTTCGAGTCCATTCGCATATCCTCGGGCGGTCTGGGACAGGCCCGGACTCTGGCCGCCTCGGTGCCGGTGAATCTGCGCCAGTTCTTTCCCTCAGCGTCAGCCCGGAACTTCTTCGCAACCGTCCGCGTGGAACACACCTACGGCCAAGGAGAGGACGATCTCAGCTCGATCTGCAAACAGCTCGAGAGCCAGTTCCTGCCCCAGGCGACCCAGGAAGCGCTGGAGAAGAAGCTGCGGTGGTTCATCCGAGTCGAGCGGATGCCCGGGTTGAGGATCGTGCCGCGCCCACTCAAGGATGTGATCCTCGGACTCGTCAACAGGCACAACAACCGCGGTCTGAGCGTCGCCGTCTCGAACCTGGGTCGCATAGGCCTGCCCGAGCCGGCCGAATCACATGTGGGGCGCGTTCTGTTCCATGTCTCCGCAGTCCGCCCGCAGTTCTGCGCGACCTCCCACGCCGGGCTGCTCACCGTCAGCTTCACCTCGCCATTCACGGAGACCGACCACATCAGGGAATTCGCTCGGATGCTCACCGCCGCGGGGATCGATGTCACGGTCGCAGCGGAACGAGTCACCGAGGATGAGATCGCGGAGGGGCAGTCATGAGACGCTGCCCCGAGTGCTCCGTCGTCATCGAGGGTGATTGGACCCGCTGCCCTCTGTGTGCGGCCCCGGCCGGGGGCGAGGCGGTTCCGAGCCCGCTGCCGACAGTTCCCCTCACGTTCTCGAGGCGACGGCTGCTCAGGATACTGTTCCTGACCTCGCTCGCCGTGATCGCTGCGTCCTTGGGCGCCCAGCTCCTACTTGGCCATCGGCCCGAAGGCTTCGGAGTCCTTCGCTCCGGCTGGTTGGGGGTCACCGCCATGTGGCTCGTGGTTCTCATGGCAGTGCGCAAACGCCGCAATGTCGCCAAGGGCACCGTCTACCTGGTCGTCCTGATCAGTCTGGTCTGCGTGTACTGGGACTATCTCACCGGCTGGCGTGCCTGGTCGCTGACCTATGCGTTGCCGATCGTCTGTGCCTCTTCCATTGCTGCTCTGCTGATCACGGTCTGGGCGATGCGCCTCGAGGCCACGGAGCACATCCTCTACAGCGGTTTGGCGGCGGTGCTGGGTCTGGCACCCATCGTGTTCCTCGCCCTCGACTGGGTCACATACCCGCTGCCGTCGGCTGTCTGCGGTGGCCTCAGCATCCTCGCTCTGGTGCTGCTGCAGCTTGCCCGGGGCCGGGAGGTCCGCCTCGAACTCGCCAAGCGACTGCATCTGTGAGCGTCGCGCTCAGATCTGCTGCGCACCCAGTCGAGGGCGCACCTCGCCGAGGCTTCGAGCTCAGTCACTGGTCCGTTCCGGCAGCATCCCTGCCGCTTCGACGGCGCTGGCCACGATGTCGTCGAGGTCGAACTCGGCCTTCCAGCTCAACAGTGCACCGATGCGGGAGACATCGGCGACGAGTGCGGGTGGGTCACCGGCGCGACGCTCGCCCATTTCGGGCACGATCTCACGGCCGGTCGCCTCGGCGATGGCGTCGATGACTTCCTTCACCGATGCACCGGTGCCGGTGCCCACATTGAACACCGTCTCCGAGGTGGCGCCGGACTTCATGTAGTCGAGCGCGGCGATGTGCGCCTCGGCGAGATCCTTGACGTGGACGTAGTCACGGATGCAGGTGCCGTCGGCGGTGTCGTAGTCGTCGCCGAAGACGATGGGTGCCTTGCCGTCGGCGATGCGCCCGAGGACGATCGGGATGAGGTTCATCACGGCGGTGTCGGCGAGCTCCGGCCAGCCGGCTCCGGCGACGTTGAAGTAGCGCAGCTTGACCGCGTTGAACTTCTGTCCCCGCATGCTCGCCGAGGTGATCGCATTGTCGATCATCCATTCGCCGATGAGCTTCGTCTGACCGTAGGGGTTGATCGGTCGGCAGTCGAGGTCCTCACCGACCATCTCGACATCGGGCATGCCGTAGGTCGCGGCCGAGGAGGAGAAGACGAGGGATTCGATGCCGGTGCGTTCGGCGGCGGCGAGGACGTTCGTCAGCCCGCCGATGTTCTGGCGGTAGTACATGATGGGCTGCTCGACGGACTCCCCCACCTGTTTCTTCGCAGCGAAGTGGATGATCGAGTCGACCGAGTGGTCCTCGATCGCGGCGACGAGGCGGTCCTCGGCATCGGAGGCGGCGAGATCCAGGCTGACGATGGGCAGGCCGGTGACGCGAGCCTCGATCCCGGTGGAGAGGTCGTCGACGACGAGGACGTCATCGCCGCGTTCGGACAGCAGCCGCACTACGTGGGAGCCGATGTACCCGGCTCCTCCGGTCACCAGAACGCTCATATGCCGCACTCTCCTTCACTCGCGCTGCCGCAGCTGCCGAAGAGCTGCGCCGTACTCACACTAGGGTGATCTATTCTCCCCAGAATACGTGACCCACCGGCTTCAGCGGACATCAGTACGCACTGGGTGACCGGTGTGGAGTTGCCCGAAGTCGGGACCGTCTCTGTTCAATCACCCCGATCACTGCGAGAGTGGGAATGTCGGCGATCCGCCAGGCCCCCGACCAGTGGAGGACACCATGGACGAAAGCTCCGTTGCGATGCATCTGCTGCTCATCGCTGATCCCGGCCCGCCAAGTCGCCGGGTTGCGGCGATCAAGGACGAATTCGAACAGCTGCTGCGACACAGCTTCGATGTTGATGTCCATGTCGATACGTGTACCGAGATCATCCGGGTCCAAGCCGATCATCAGTTGGACATGTCGACTCTCGACACGATTATGGAGAGATACCCCAGCGCTGACCTCGTCATCATGTTCACAGACATCCCTCGGCACACTCAGGACAAACCCCTCATCGCCGAGGTGCTGCCGGACCGACAGGTCGCTGTCGTCTCGAATCCCACCCTCGGAGCATTGACCACCAGACGTCGCCTGCTCAAGATCTTCATGAGCTGCACGAATCAGCTGCTGCCCGACGGTCACACGGCCCCAAAGCACAGTCTGCCGAGGTGGGGGCAGTGGTCGAGCCGTACCGGTTCCGGACGCCGCGCCCTGCATGCGCACACCTTCACCGGCGGCACCCGGCTCGTTTTGGGCATGACCATGGCCAATGAACCGCTGCGCATGGCCCGGAAGCTCTCCCGCGCCCTGGCTGCAGCCTCGGCGACCGGTGCATTCGGCATCTTCTACAGCTCGATATGGCAGATGTCGCACCATCTGTCGACGCTGCGGCTGATCTCCATCGGCCTCATCGCGATCACGGTGATGGTGGGGTGGCTGCTGACCGTCAACGGCCTCTGGGACAGACCGGTTAGAGGCCGTCGGGCTCAGGTCGTGTTCTACTACAACCTGTCCACCGTCCTCACCCTGGTCATCTGCGTGGGCGCGCTCTATGTTCTGCTGGTCGCGGGCATTCTGGTGGGCAGCCTCATCGTCATCGACCCGGAATTCATGGCCCAAATCATCCATCGCCCGGAGGCG
>NZ_JAKDJU010000171.1 GCF_030453725.1 Brevibacterium picturae | reverse complement strand
TGCGGACCGACGCGCCCGGCCGACCTACACCGTCATCTGGGAAGAGCCCCATTAGGATGCACGATATGGAACAGAATCAGGCTGGTCATCCGCGCGAGCGCCGGGGCCGTCTCGCAGATGTGGTGGCTGAGAAACTCAAGGAAGAAATCATTTCGGGATCGTTCTCGGTCGGCTCAAAATTGCCCTCCGAGAATGCACTTGCGCAACGATTCGACGTCGGCCGGAGCTCGATGCGCGAAGCGGTGCGCACCTTGCAGGCATCTGGCTACCTTGAGAGTGCGCAAGGCTCCGGCGTTTTCGTACGTACTGATAAGCCTAGCGTGATCGGCCCCGTGGACATGTCGCTTGTCGGGGGGTACACCATGAGCGATCTGTTCGAAGCGCGTGTGGCCATCGAGTGCCAAGCAGCCACTCTTGCTGCGGTGCGCCTCACGGAGCACCACCGCCAGGTCTTGCAATCGATCCTCAATAGTGCTTCTGAGCCTGGTGTCAGTCAGGCCGACTTCGTGGCGTTGGACCGGCGCTTCCATCGCCAGATTGCCGATGCAAGCGGTAATCCACTCCTACTGTACGTGTGGGATCTCATCTCCGATTCCTTTGTCGAATATTCGACAAAGGTGATTGGGTTGCCTGGTCGACTGGAGCGCGCCCACGAGGACCATAGAGCGATCGCGGACGCCCTCTTCGCAGGAGATGTCGAGACGGCACACGCCCGCACCGCTGACCACGTACTGGTGGTTCAACAGGAGCTCGAGCGCGCAAGTCGCTTCGTGGGCCGGGCCTTGATCAATCCCGAGCACAGTTCCGGACGCGACCGTGCCTAACTCCGGTCAGACGAAGAGGTTCACCAGCAGAACCAGGAGCAGGACCACGACGGAGAGCATCGACTGGGCGAGCGTGTAAGTCTTGAGTGCCCCCCTCGTAGAGAGGCCGAACAAGCTGCGCAGCATCCAGAACGCGTTGTCGCTGAACTGGCCACCAAAGATGCCTCCGGCGCCCGCAGCTAACACGACCATTACCGGCGAGACTCCCAGGTCACCAACCAATGGGGCGATGATACTGATCGCAGTTATACCTGCCACGGTCTGACCCCCATGGCCATACGGAGTAGTGCAGCCACCACCCAGACTACGAGCAGCGGCAGGGCACTACCAGCGGAGAATAGGCCCGACAGGACATCCCTAATGCCGGTCCCAGCGATGACCTCGCCTAGGGACCCTGCCACGGCAGTGACGACGAGGATCGTGCCGACTGTCTCCAGGGCTCTCGAGATCTGCTTCTCCTGCTGTGCGAGACCGCGCTTCGCCGTCGTAATGCCCAGGGCCGTGAGGGTTCCGATCAGCAATGCAATAACGGGGCTGCCCAGGAAGTCAATCACTTGGTTTTGCATCCCCAGCGGCTCAGAGATGATGGCCCCCACAATGAGAAGCAGGACGACGAGAACCGGAGCTACGGCGGTGAACATCGACGGCAACTTCATGTCAGGTGCTGAGTCTCCGGCCGCAGCGAGCTCACTAAGATTCTCGTCCTTTGCAGTATTCCACCAGTCGAACCGTTCGATCAGCGTCAGATATAGCCAGGTGGTTACAGCAACTGCCGGGACAGCTATCGCGAAACCCGGCAAGAGGACAGACTGTACGGACGTTCCCATTGTCCCGACGTAAGCGAGCAGTGCCGCACCTGGGACGACGAGTGCATTGCCAGCAGCGAGTCCCATTGCAACTGGGCCAGCGGTGGTTGCTACTGGGCGTCCGGTGATGCGAGCGGTGTTCCGGGCGATCGGCGCAACGAGCACCAGGAGCACGTCGAAGTAGATCGATGGCGTGACGCTCGATAAGGCGATGCTGAATGCGTAAGGGGAGCCCCGCTTCCCGAAGAGCCGCAAAACACCATCGACTATCCGATGGACGGCGCCATAGCTCGACATGAGGAACCCCATCATGACACCAAGGCTTATCAAGAGCCCGACGGACGCCATCAGATCCCCGAAACCAAAAGTTATGGACTCGATGAGGTCCTGTGGAGCTATGCCGGCTGCAAGCCCCAGGGCGATGGTTCCCAACAGAAGTGAGATTGCCGGGTTGAGACGCAGTTTAACGATAGCTACCGCAATCGATACGAAAACCACGCCGAACACGACGATCAGCCAGGTTGCAGACATCGTTGTCACCTTGCTTTCAGCGCGACGGCGGGCCGCCAACGCGTGACGAGCCCGTGCGGGCTCTCTGTGGAGCCGCACGAGACGCACCACTCTGAACTCCTCTGACACGTTGCAAGCTACGTGAGCAGGTTGCCGGTGTCAAACCGCGCTCAGAACACACGGTCATCAGAGGAGTTTGATAGGTTCTCGACGTCAAGCCACCTCCAGGGAGTCCAACGATGCTCAAGATTGACCGAATCGAAACCTTTGTACTTAAGACCCCGCTCGGGCGCGAGCGCTTCTTCTCATCGCAAGCCTCCTTCCCGGAACGGACCTCCCTCCTAGTACGACTCACCACGTCTGAGGGTGAAGTTGGTTGGGGCGAGGGCGGACAGTACGGCCCACCGGAGCCAGTGCAGACTTGTATCGAGAAGGTTCTCGGACCACAACTCCTCGAACTGCGTGAGGCCGCGCCCGGAGTCGTCTGGGACGTGCTCTATGCACGCACCCGCGACTTCGGTCAGCGCGGCCCCTACATCGAAGCGCTCAGCGCAATCGACATCGCTCTGTGGGACCTTGTCGGTAAGAGGCTCGGTGCGTCGATCAGCGACCTGATGGGGGGAAGGCACCGCGACCGCGTCCGCGCATACGGCACCGGTGGCTATTATCAGTCGGTGGAGTTCGACCGTGACCGCGACCTTGAGGTCCTAGGAGACACTGTCGCTGGATACGCGGAACAAGGTTTCGGAATGCTCAAGATTAAGGTCGGCCTTTTGCCACTCGGAGACGACGCGCTACGCGTCCAGACCGTGCGCGAACGACTCGGAGAAGATTTCGTCCTGTTTGCCGATGCAAACCATGCATACAACTCGCAGACCGCCATCGCGATGGGCCGCGTGCTTGAGCGGCATAACTACGAGTTTTTCGAGGAGCCGGTGCCGCCCGAGGACCGTGAGGGCTACGCTCGAGTGCGGAGTCATCTCGATCTCGCCATAGCAGGCGGGGAAGCCGAGTACACACGGTGGGGGTTTCGAGATCTCATCGGTGGCGGCTGTGTCGACATCATCCAGCCCGACGTATGTGTGTGCGGTGGAATTTCCGAAATACAGCGCATCACCGCACTCGCGACGACACACAATCTCCGGACGATTCCTCACGTATGGGGCTCCGGGATCGCATTTGCGGCCGCGATGCAGGTCTGCAGCTCATTGCCTCTCGTACCCTACACCTATCGGCCGGTTCCGCTACAGAACGAACCCGTCGTCGAATTCGACCGCACGAGGAATTCCTTGCGAGACGACCTCCTGACAGACGCCTTCACCGTCGAGGACGGACATGTCAAGGTGCCCCGCGGGCCGGGACTCGGTGTCGAGGTCAACATGGACGTCGTAAACGAATACAAGTTGTCATAGAGCATGAAAGCGGCTCATCCCAATCGGGGGTGTAGAAGTTGGGGTCTGAAGCCGCCGGTCTCGAGCAGGGTTCGGGCGATGTAGTTGGTCAGGTTGCGGAACCCGAGTGCGGAGCCGCGCAGGTGTTCGAGCCGTCCGTTGAGCGCCTCGGTCGGCCCGTTGCTGGTGCCGGGTCGTTCGAAGTAGGCGAGCACGTCAGCGGCTCGCTTCTTCAGGGTCCGGCCCAGGGTGGTGAGCTCGGTGAGCACCTTGGGGACGCCGGCGCTGAGGTCGGTGATCAGCTTCTCCATGAGCTCGCGGCCACGTTGCCGGTCCTCGTGGCGATAGGCGGCGATCATGCGCTGGTAGACACCCCAGGTCGCCTCGACCTCGACGTGAGCGTCATCAACGAACAGCGCGCGTAGCCTGTCGCTCTGCTTGTCGGTGAGCAGGTCCGCGCCGGTGTGCAGCGTGCGCCGCGACTTGTAGAGCGGAACGTCCCTGAACCCACGGTGCCCGTGGATCGCGAGTTGGACCCGGCGCCGGCACCTGTCGAGGGCGTCACCGGCCAAGCGCACGACGTGGAAGGGATCCATCACCGTGACCGCGTCCGGGATCTCCTCTGCAGCGGCGGTCTTGAACCCGGTGAAGCCGTCCATCGCGACCACCTCGACCGCGTCACGGAAGGCGTCCTCGCGGTCGGCGAGCCAGGTCTTGAACGCCGCCTTCGACCGGCCCTCGACCATGTCCAGCAGCCTTGCTGGGCCGGCGCCATCGCGGACCGGGGTGAGGTCGATGATCACGGTGACGTACTTGTCGCCACGCCTGGTGTGGCGCCAGACGTGCTCATCGACGCCAAGGGACTGATGCGCCATCAGGTGTCAGCTGGGGTTAGGCCGCCAGGCTGACGGTCGGGTTCATGATGGTCTCGTATTCGATGGGGGTCAATCGGCCCAGACGGGCCTGACGCCGGCGGCGGTGGTAGGTCCGTTCGATCCAGGTGATGATCGCGATCCGCAGCTCCTCTCGGGTTCGCCACCGTTTGCGGTCCAGGACGTTCTTCTGGAGCAGCGAGAAGAACGACTCCATTGCAGCGTTATCACCGGCAGCACCGACCTGGCCCATCGATCCGATGAGGTGGTGACGGTTCAGAGCGTGCACGAACTTCCGTGACCTGAACTGAGATCCACGGTCCGAGTGGACAAGGCAACCGGCCGCGTCGCGGCGCCTGGATATCGCGTTGTCCAGGGCCTTCACCGCGAGGCGAGCCTTCATCCGGTCGCTGATCGAGTAGCCCACGATCCGGCCGGAGAACACGTCCTTGATCGCGCAGAGATAGAGCTTGCCCTCGTCGGTCCAGTGCTCAGTGATGTCTGTTAGCCAGAGTTCGTTCACGTCGTCGGCGGTGAAGTCCCGCTTGACCAGGTCATCGTGGACGGGTGCGCCTGGTCGCTTCCTGTTCTTGCCGCGCTTCTTCCCAAATGCGGACCACCACCGGTTGTCCCGGCAGATCCTCCACGCGGTCCGTTCGCACATTGGCTCGCCGGCATCTGCGGCTTCGCCGGCCAGGAACCGGTAGCCGAACTCGGGATCGTCGCGGTGGGCGTCCAGCAGGGCGTTGGCGCGATACGCCTCGACCACCTCCGCCTCCGTGACCTGATGTTTCCGCCAGCGATAGTAGGGCTGACGGGAGAGCTTCAAGACCCGCAAGGACACCGCGACGGGGATCCCGTCGGTGGCGAGCTCGCTCACGAGCGGGTAGAGCTTCTTCCCGGCAGGTTCGCCTGGGAAAGGTAGGCGGCAGCGCGGCGCAGGACCTCGTTCTCCTGCTCGAGCAGCCGGTTGCGTCGCCGCAGATCACGTCGTTCGGTCGAGTCTTCTCGGGTCTTCCCGGGCCGGGCACCGTCTTCGACGTCGGCCTGGCGCATCCAGTTCGTCAGGCAGGATTCGGAGATCCCGAAGTCCTTCGCGATCACGGCGAGCTTCTGGCCAGGTTCACGGTTCCTCGCGACGCGGACGACGTCGTCTCGAAACTCTTGGGGGTAGGGAGCAGGCATGATGCACATCCTTTCCTGCAACGCCGCTGGGCGCCACAGATCATTTGACACCTGATGGCGCATCAGTCCCACCGGCGTGGGCGGTGGTGTCCGCATCTAGATGGCTCTGGTCATGTGCCCTTCTGTGTCTTCTCCCGTCGTGCAGGGTATCGGGGTCAGCCGGCGCTCTTGTGTTCCTGGCTGGCGACCCAGGAGTTGACGCCGGAGACGCGGTAGCGGACACGGCCGCCGAGCTTGACGTAGGTGGGCCCCATGCCGAGGCTGCGCCAGTTGGCGAGAGTTCCGGCCGAGAGTCCGAGGACGTCGGCGACGTCGTTGGCGGTCATCAGTTCGTCGAGTGAGACGACATCGTGGACGGCGGGCTTGCGGGGCATCGTGACCTCCGAAGTGGCGGGGCCGCGGTTCGGCCCTTGTGCTCCACGACAGTGGGCGGGGGTTCACGGAACCTGTCGCGAAGCTCTTCCTGGAGGCCGATGGTTCACTGTGGCTACTGGTGGCCCATGCTGCGTCCGGGATCCGCCTGGCGCGCTTCACGCGGTAGCCTGGGGGCGGCGTCTCGGGGCTGCGGAATCGGTCTGGTCTCGGTTCCCGGTCCTCGATCGAGGTACGAGTTAAGAACGAGTTATTCGGTGTAGCACCGTGAAATCGGCGGATCTTGACTGAGGCATCGTGAGACAGTTTTTGACCATATCTGCAGGTGGAAGCCACTAAATCCCCCGGTGACCTGCAGTGACCGAAGACCCCGTTACGTAATCCGTAGGTTGCAGGTTCGAGTCCTGCTGGGGGCACCATGACTGGGCGTCTC
>NZ_JAKDJU010000170.1 GCF_030453725.1 Brevibacterium picturae | reverse complement strand
TAGGTCAGCCCGCCCAGGGCTCCGATGAACCAGGGCACCACCACTGAGAACGTGAAGAGACGGATCGGCAGGGCGAACACGGCCTCGAACAGCAGATCGAGCCACCGGCGGCCCTCGGCCATGGCACCGATCCACCCGCGGATTCCGCTTCCACGGGGACGGCGGACCACCTCGGCGATGGGGGCTCCCCACTGCCGGGCGCGGGCACGCGAGAGGTTCGCGAAACCGGTCGCCACGAACAGCGTCAATGGCAGGAGCAGGGCGCCGATCCAGATGATGAGAGTAGCGATCGAGACCGAGAACAGTGTGATGAGCACGACGAAGCCGATGAGGGAGATGAAGAAGCCGGGCAGCACGAGGACGCTGTCGCGGCCCATGTTGTGCCACATCCGCGACCACCACGACCGGGTGGGTTCCGGGGCCCGGTGAGGGTGCGGCTGCGTCAGGGGGTCTGCGGGACGGGACACGTTCTCAGGGTACGTGCTCGGCCGCGGGGGCGCATCGATGTGCGCGTCGGTGGACGTAGCGATGTGCGGGGAGTCGAAGGACTGGTTCATGATCGGGTACCTTGTTCTTTTCGGGTGAGTGTTCGGGCGCTCGACATGGCGTGCGCAGACGGTTCCGATGGGACGGGTGAGCCGTTGAACGCAGGTGCTGCCGTTGGTGACGGACGGTCGTGTGGGGTCTTCGCGTCGAGGACGCGGGGATGGAACTGTGAGAGCATCCAGACTCCGCCGATTCCTCCGGCCGCGGCAGCCAGAAGCAGACCGATGGCCATGGGGGTGAGGCCCGTGTACTCGCCGAAGAAGGCGGCACCGATCACCACTGCCACGATCGGGTCGATGACGGTCAGTCCCGCGAGGACCGTCTCAGCAGGTCCGCAGGCGTAGGCGGTCTGGACCAGCCAGAATCCCACCGCCGAGGCCAGCCCCACCGCGGCGAGCACCATCCACCACCGCGCGCCCAGGAGGTCGAATCCGGGCAGTCCGCCTGCGACGACCGTGCGGGCGAGCACATGGGTGGCGGCCGCGACCGTGCCGAAGATGATGCCGGTCATGACGACGCGTGGGATGTGCCCGGCGGTGCTGAAGGCGAAGAGTGTGCCGAAGACGGTGAGCGCGACGAGGATAGCCAGCATCCAGGTCACCGATTCCTGGGTGGCGACGAGTTCGTGGGAGAACTGCGCCGAGGTGGTCACGAAGGCGAAGATTCCGAACATCGTCACCCCGATGCTGATGAGCAGTGGGGCACCCAGCGCCAGACCGAAGAACCGGCGGCTGATGAGGGCGGCGAAGACGAGGGAGATCGCGCCGATGGGCTGGACGATGGCGACGGGGCCGAGTCCCAGAGCGATGACGTTGAGGACGGTGACCAGGCCCACCAGGCCCAGGCCCGTGATCCATGTGGCTCGGCGTTTGGGTCCGGGCGCCATGGTGGCCACGGCGTACTGCTGGAAGTGCGTGCCGAGCGCCAGGCAGAAGGCTGCGAGAGCGGCGAGGATTATCGCGGTGATGATCATGGTGTGCACGCTAAGGACACGGTGTCATGGGGCGCATCATACGGAGGAGTGATTGTGCGGACGGGGGAGTGGTACTTTCGGATGAAATCGATGCCGGCGAGGATGTGATCGCCGAGTTGTCACGGTTTTCAGGGCCGCCGACGGTGCCGGTCGGGTAGCGTGAGACCATGCCAGTTTCAGGAGCACCAGGGGCGAGTTCGGGAGCATCGAGGGCGGGGTCCACGCCGAGTCCCACTCCGAGTCCCACTCCGGGATCGGGGTCCACTCCGGGGGCGACGCCCAGTCCCACTCCGGGATCGATCGCGAGCGACGGGGTGCCACCGCCGTCAGCCGAGACGACCCGCGTGGCCATCGTCGACGACCAGGCCATGGTCCGACAGGGATTCGGCGCCCTCCTCGATGCACAGCCGGACATGAGTGTCGTCGGCAGCGCCGAGGACGGTTCGCAGGTCGTCGACCTCGTGCGGCGGACCGCGCCGGACGTCATCCTCATGGACATCCGGATGCCGAGGCTCAACGGTCTGGATGCCACCCGGGCGGTGTTCTCGATGCCCGGCGAGCACCCGAAGATCATCATGCTCACCACCTTCGACGCCGATGAGTACGTGTTCTCCGCGCTGCGTGCCGGGGCCAGCGGGTTTCTCCTCAAGGATGCCACGGCCGAGGACATGATCACGGCTGTGCGTGTGGTCGCCGAGGGGCAGTCGCTGCTGGCACCGTCGGTGACCCGACGTCTCATCTCGGAGTACGTCAGCGGTCCGAAGGTGGCCAAGGACACCGCCGTCCTCGGCCAGCTGACCGACCGTGAGATCGACGTCATGTCGCTGGTGGCCAAAGGCCATGCCAACGCCGAGGTGGCCAAGCAGCTGTTCCTGGCCGAGCAGACCGTGAAGACCCACGTCTCCCGGATCCTGTCGAAGCTGGGGCTGCGCGATCGCACCCAGATCGTCGTCGCAGCCTATGAATCCGGACTGGTCGTCGCCGGCGGGTGAAGCAGTCGCGAGTGCCCGAGCGCCGAATTTCCGAGCGCCCGAGTGCCCGAGTGCCGCAGCCACGCTCGAAGCCTTCTTAGGTGGTCGTTTTGGGCTGAAGAATCATTGTCCGATCCGACCAAAACGACCACCGAAGCCGCGCGCGGACACTTCCTGCCCGAGCAGCTTCCCGCCCGAACGGCAAACTGTCATACTCGATCCATGGCGAAAACATGGCTGTCCATCAATGTCGAGTTGCTCGGAGGCGGTGGAACCGAGCTGTGGCCCTGGCCCGGGCGAACGTTCGCCGTCGGACCATCACACACGTTCGAGGACCTGGCTGAAGCGGTCAACGTGGCATTCGCCCGGTGGGACCATTCTCACCTATCGGTGTTCACCTTGCGCGACGGACGCATGCTGACCGATGAGTTCAACGGCCCGGAACTGGGCAACTCGGCATTCGGACCCGTACAGGAGGTTCTCGACTTCGCGCGAGTGAAAGTGGCACAGACCGTGAAAGCAGGTGACGAATTCAAATTCACCTTCGACCTCGGCGACGACTGGACCCACCGCTGCACCGTGAACCGGACGAAGGTGGATCCGCTCGAGGTCATCGGCATCAAACCGGCCAAGCCGCTCGCCTATTGGGGATGGGGCTCGATGCCCGACCAGTACGGCAGACGCTGGGCCGATGACGACGGCTCAGCTCCGCCACCGCACAAACAGTCAGAACCGCATCCGATGGTATACGGTAATTGGCCGAACACCGTCGAGGCCCCTCTCGTCGACGATGCCGAGGTCAGAGCGGCCACGGTGACGAAGGACGCCGATCGGTTCCTCGCAGCGATCTCCGGCAGCCACATCGACGAGGCCCTGCAGCAGCTCGGTGCGGGAATGTCCATGGCACTCGAACAGCGGCGGGAGAGGGCCGAGCCGATTGCCCTGTCCATGGTCAATCGATTGACGTTCCGTGCTTTCCCCGGTGACAGTGAACTCGCCGAGGCTCTGCTCGCCATACTGCGGAGGGAACCGGGTCCCGGTCTGGACCTGGACATCGACATCGAGATGCTCTCGGACATCCACGAGGGAATGACCGACGAATCGACCGGAGGCTATATCGACCTCGAGACCGGTGACGTCGTCGACGCAGCTGCGGTGGAGTATGGGGACTCCGGTGACGACATCGACCTCGAGAACGACCCGGACAGGTGGTTGGGCTTCGCCCGATCCGAGACGCGGGAGGCATGGGAGGACATGAGCGACTTCATCGACAGATTGCGGGAGCCCGCGCTGCGTGAACGCGGACAGAACGTCATCGAGGGCAAGGGTGCGTTTCGGCGATTCAAGTCGTTCGTCGACGACCATGACCTCCTCGACAGGTGGCGGTTGTTCTCCGAGGACCGGAAGTTCGGGCGGGCACGCGTACTTCTCGCGCAGAACGACATCAGCGTCATCTGAGTCATGCTGGTGCCCGCGTGCGAGGCCTACGGCGCGGTCAGCTGCGAGAGAACCGTCCGCCGAGCTCCTTGACGATCGTCTCCGCGGAGCCTGTCCGAGCGCTGCGATAGCCGGTGCCGGCCCACAGGTGCAGACCCTGCGGATCATCGTTCTTCTTCGCATGGGCGCGAAACGTCTTCGTCAGATGATGGACCGCCGGGTAGGCGTCGACCGCGATCGGATCGAACTTGCGCACGAAGTCGTTGACCAGTGCACGAGCGGGCCGACCTGTGAACGCCCTGGTCAGCTGTGTCTCATTGAAGTCCTCGGACTGCAGTGCGGCGCGATGAGTGGCTGCAGTCCCTGCCTCATCGGACAGCAGCAGAAGAGTTCCGACGACAACAGCGCTCGCCCCGGCCTGCAGCAGCTCGTCCACGGCGTCCGCGCCGTCGACCCCGCCCCCTGCCGCCACCGGCAGATCCACCTCGGCGAGGACATCGCGAACGAGGTCGACGGTGGCACGATCGTCGATCGATCGCGTCGGATCGGCCGTGCCCGAATGCCCACCAGCCCGAGGACCCTGCACGATGAGAGCGTCAACGCCGCGCTCGGCGGCGGTGCGAGCCTCGGCGGCGGTCGTCACGGTGGCCACGACCTGGGTGCCGACGGAATGGAGACGATCGACCACCTCGGCGGTGGGGATGTTGAACGTCATCGACACCAGGGGCACGGGATTGTCGATGAGGAAGTCGACCTTTTCGTCGTAGTGATCGTCGTCCTCGACGGGTTCGGGGTCGACGCCGACCCCGTGATCGGCCGCGACCGGTTCGAGCGCCGAGGCGAAGGCGTCGAAGGCACCGCGATCGATGGGCACAGGGTTCGGAGCGAAGAGATTGACACCGAAAGTCTCGGTCGTCTCCCGCATGCGTGTGACGAGCGGGGCGAGTGCCTCGGCGGTGAGGTAACCGCCGGCCACGAAGGGGAATCCGCCGGCTCGGGCGACCGCGGCGGTGAGCTCGGGTGTGGTGGTTCCGCCGGCCATCGGTGCGCCGATGATGGGCAGGTCGGTTGTCTCGAAGGCGATCGTCGTCATCGTTTCGTGCTCCTTGCTCGGGCTTCCCGGTTTGCTGGATTCCTGATCGGGTGATGCTCTCGTTGCCATTCTTGCACTCCGTCGAGGGGGTGATGGTCCGGGATGGGGCAGGCGCGGTTCACTCGGAAGTAGTGCTTGAGGGCGCTCAGATCGAGACTCGGAGGTGATGTTCCGAGGACAACCGCGCTCGTAGCTTCGGTTCAGTCGCACACCGCTGAACCGTTCAAGGAGTCATCATGTCACTCACCTTCGCTGGGAGTTCCGAAGCACCTGGGGTGCCCGAGGTGCCGGGGGCGCCCGAAGCCTCCGGACGCTCCGCGAACCGGGCCGCCGTCAACCTTCCCCACCGCGACGGTGCCATCGACCTCATCCGGTTCGGCTGCCTCGTCGTCGTGGTGATTCTGCATTCCCTGATGAGTGGGGCGGTCCTCGGGGCCGACGGGGAAGTGGTGCCGACCGTGGCGCTCTCCGGAACCGTCGGTTTCACAGTCGCCTCATGGCTCTACCAGATCATGCCGCTGTTCTTCTTCATCGGCGGATATGCCGCCATCAACGGCTGGCGGCGCACCCAGGCCACCGGAGGAACCTGGGCCGACTACATTCGCGCTCGCCTGCGACGCCTCGTCATCCCGGTCGCCGTGCTCATCGGCGTTGCCGGCGTCGGCCTGTCCATCGCCTCAGAATTGGGAGTGCCCACCGGCCTGCTCGCAGAGGCGAGTACACGTATCGGCCAGCCTCTGTGGTTCCTCGCCGTCTATGTCGGACTGACATCACTGGTGCCGTTGGCGGTGCACTTCCACGAAAGGGCGCCGAGGCGGACGATCGCAGCACTCGCAGGTGCCGTCATCGTCGTCGACACCTTTGTCGCACTCACGGGGGTGACTGGGCTGGGCTATCTCAACTTCCTGTTCGTCTGGCCCCTGATTCAGCAGTGCGGCTTCTTCTATGCCGATGCCATTCATCGTCCTGTGCGGGTCGGGTTCGCGTGGACCACCATGGTTCTCGCCCTGGTGGCGCTCGGAGTGCTCGTCGGAGTCGGGGTCTACAGCCCGAACATGCTCGTCAATCTCAACCCGCCGACAGGTGCATTGGTGCTGCTGGGAGTGGCGCAGATGTGCATCCTGCGACTGAGCCATGCGCGGCTCAACGAGATTGTGTCCGGTGGGCGACAAAGTACAGGGCGTGCGCGCGACTATCGAGCCCGCGTCTGGCAGCGCGTCATCAGCTGGGGCAACACCTACGGCATTCAGGTCTACCTGTGGCACATGCCCATCGTCATCGTCCTCATCGGGGTGCTCGGCTTCGGCGCGAAGCTGGTGGCCGGTGTCTCATTCGGAGACGACCTTCCATCGGCAGGAATCCTGCTGCCCGAGATCGAATCGCCGTGGTGGTGGCTGACGCGACTGTCCTGGCTGATCACGGTGATGG
>NZ_JAKDJU010000169.1 GCF_030453725.1 Brevibacterium picturae | reverse complement strand
CCGGTGCAGTCAGCTCAACCGGTGCAGTCAGCTCAATCGAAATGTTCGGAGCGGAAGACCGAGGCAACCGCGAGAACCCGGTCGAGTCCCTCCTGCTGACCGATGCTGATGCGCACGCCATCGCCGAGGTTGCGCACGGCGACAGCCTGCTCGACGCAGGCATCCTCAAAGGCTGAGGACAGTTCGCCGAGCGGCAGCCATACGAAGTTCCCCTGCGCCTCAGGCACATCCCAGCCCTGATCGCGCAGGGCGTGGGCGAAGTCATCGCGAACGGACGCGATCTCCTTCGCCCGGACGTCGACCTCCTCACTGTGGCGCAGCGACTCCAGGGCGGCAGCCTGGCTCATATCGGTGACTCCGAAGGGGATGACAGCCTTGAACAGCCCCTTGATCACGGCTTCGTGAGCGAGCGCATATCCCACCCGCAGGCCCGCCAGAGCGTGGGCCTTGGAGAAGGTCCTGACCAGGACCACGTTGGGGTGATCGGCCACCAGATCGACACCACCCACAACTCCCTCGGCGGTGGCGAACTCCCAATAGGCCTCGTCGAGGGCGACGAGCACATGGTCGGGCACCTGCGTGAGGAACCGACGCACCTCATCGTCGCGAAGAGCCGGTCCCGTCGGATTGTTCGGGGAGCAGAGAATGATGAGGCTGGTCTTGTCGGTGATCGCCGCGGCCATCGCGTCCAGGTCGTGTCGACCGTCATCGCGCACCGGCACCTCGACCCGCTTCGCCCCGGCCAAGCCCGTGGTCTGGGGATACATCTCGAAGGATGGCCAGGGATAGATCGCTTCCGTGGTCGCGTCCGAGGTGATCTGGGTCAGCGCCACGAGCAGCTCGCTGGCACCCGTGGTCACGATGAGCTCTTCGACTCTCACGCCGAGGCGCTCGGCCAGTTCCGTGCGCAGAGCCAGTGCCGCATCATCGGGATACAGAGCAGGGTTCTTCGCGTGTGCTGCCATGGCGTCGATGACCGGCGGCAGCGGCTCGAGGTAGTTCTCGTTCGAGGACAGTTTGAATGGGGTGAGCCCGTCGATTCGTTTGGGCGCCTTCCCCGGAACGTACGGCGGAAATGTCTCCAGCGAGGCCCGCAGCTGCGGGGTCGGAGGGCTGCCAGCTGAGTTGTCCGGAGAGTTCATGGACTCATGATTTCACAGTCGCCTCACCACGGCTTGTCCGGGGCAGAACGACCTCCGTCGCCGCCGGGGCCCTGCTGCCGCTGCTCACGCTGCGAGTCCTCTCCTCGCTCCTTCAGCTCTTCGCGCTTCTTCTCTTGCTCCGACTTCTCCCCGGAACCGTCCGACTTCTCATCGCCCTCGCCGGAGCCCTGGTCCTTCTTCGAGTCATCTCCCGAATCCCCGTTCTGCTGCTCGTCGCCCTCGGAGCCATCGGAGTCGCCGCTGTCCGAGCCCTCGTTCTTGGCTTGTTGTCCCTTTTTCTTGTCCTCGACGCGTTCCTTCGCTTCGTCGCTCTTCTGCTTCTCTTCGCTCTTCTTCGGCTGGCATTCCTCGGGCGCGTCCTCCAATGTCTTCAACGAGCGGTCGTAGAGCTCGTCCGACTGATCAGGATCCTGGTCGGCGACTTCGTCGGCGAGCTTCTCATACACGTATGACAGATTGATCCGCACCGCACACTCATCACGGACAGGGGTGATCTCGAGGGCGGACTCGAGGTCGCCCTGTGCCGCTTCGAAGTCGCCGACGGCCGCCTCAGCGGTGCCGCGATTGTAGTACCCGATATGGCGTTGGATCGGACTGAGTGTGAGGAACGCGGTCGACGCCTTCTTCGCTCCCGGGAAGTCGTTCGACGAATAGCGGACCTGAGACGCGGCCCCGAAGTAGGCGGTCACCGCCACATAGCCGAAGACGAGCAGAAGCGCGAAGCCGATGATGAGATTGATGCGCGTCAGGCGGCGCATCTTCGACCAGGTGGCCGTGATCCGGTTCATGGCTGACCTCCTCGTCTTCGGTGGTCGACTCTGCGGCTCGGTTGGATGGTGCGCAGGCGCAGCAGCTCGCGCACACCGAACACCATTTCGACTGCGATCCATGCGAACACGAGGATCAGAGGCACCCAGAAGTATTCGTCGACGGTGACCCGGCCATCCTTCTTGACCAGCGTCTGGTCGTATTTCGGCGCCGTGTAGACGCTCGACATCGAGGCCCCACCGTCACGATGGTGGTATTTCACACCGAGGTCGGTCGCGATCTGTCTGAGGTTCGTCTCGTCGATCTTCGAGATCCCGGGGTTGCCCTGCCCGTCGCGAATATACTCCTCGTTCGTCTCGCCGGACCCACCGGTTCCATCGGGATCATCGGGGTCGCCGAGACCGGGCTCGCCTCCCTGGCCTGCCCCGTTGCCGAAGGGCCGGGGTTCCTTCATCTTCCCGCCCTGAGGAGTGCCGTATCCGAACACTGCACCGCTGTCGATGCGGGAGGCGAAGGACGACCAGGAGTCGATGGGGGACTGGGCGGTCTGCTCACCGTCGCCGAAGTAGAAGACGAGGCTCTTGTTCTCTGGGCGTTCCTCCTGATTGGACGTCATCCGTTTGTCCAGCTCAGCCCCCGCCTCGGTGATGGACGAGCCGTTCGAGTTCAAGGACATCTCCGGACTGAGGACATCGACGGCGGAGGCGAACGCCGCATGATCGGTCGTCAGCGGCATGACCGTGGCTGCGGTCGAGGCGAAGGTGATGATGCTCAGCCTGGTGCCGGGGAACTGCTCTGCCAGTTCCAGCATGTCTTCCTTCACCCCTTCCAGGCGGGTCTTGTCACCGTCGTAGTCCTCGGCGGCCATCGACGTCGTCGTATCGACGAGGAAATAGACGTCGGCGGCCGCCTCGTATTCCTCGGTCGAGGACTTGATGGGAATGCCCGGTCGGGCCAGGGCCAGTGCGAGCACGGCGACGATGCCCATGCGTGCGAACCATTTCCAGCGAGGTCCATCCCCGCGCACAGCAGGGATGATGCACACGGTCAGCAGGGCGAGGACGAGGAATCCCCATCCGAACCACGTGAAGACGGGATCGAAGATCATGATTTCGTCCTCCATGCCAGAACGAAGACACCAGCGAGGCCGAAGACCGCGATTCCGAGGGGAACGGCGGGCATGTCATGGACGACGGTGTAGGAGCGGCCCGGAGTGTTCTCTGCCTCCTGGCTCTGGATCTCTGCGACGATGCGATCGATCGTCGAAGCGGAGCCCATGTCGAACTGCTTGCCTCCGGTGCGATCGGAGACCGACTCCAGCTCCTTGGTCTGCGTGGTCGTGAGCACGGACGGGGGAGAGAGGCTGTAGACCCTGACATCGGAGTCCACGGCGATGTCTGCGGCCTCGTCGAGTTCGAACAGAGGGTCACCGGCGAGCATGTTGTCGGTGGCGAAGACGATCGAACGAGAGCGCTTCTCGTCCTGACGGTCAAAGTTGTCCACGCAGGACACGAGCCCGTCACCGATGAGGGAGGAACCGCCGATGTTGGGCGGTGAGGTCGACCAGGAGTAGTCAGTGCCTTCCGAGCCCCAGGTGCGGAATCCCTCCTCCGCTTCCTCGAGATAGTTCTGGACCATGTCGTAGTCATCGGTGAGCGGGAACGCGGAGACCGCGGTGGAATTGAACACGGTCATCCCGATGCGTTCACCGTCGAACCGGTCCACGAGCTCCTGGTAGGCCTCGAGGAGGTCGGCGTCATAACCGAGCATCGAACCGGACACGTCGAGGCAGAGCATGACGTCACGCAGCTTCTTCTCCGGATTGACGGTCTCGACCCAGGCAGGTCTGGAGATTCCGGCGAGTGTGGAGATGCCGGTGAGGGCGATGACGGCGAGGAAGGCGACCGTCGTGATCAAACGGGTGCGCATGGCCCTGCGGAAACTCGGCAGGCTCGTCATGCGTCCGCTGTGAGCCACGGCCAGTGATGACGCGGTTGCCTTGGGCCTGCGGAAGAAGAAGACCGCGGCCGCGGCAAGAACGAGGAGGATGAGGGCCAGCCACCAGAACATCAGGACCATCGCGTCACCAGCTTCCTGGCGCCGGCGATCTGAGGTCCCAGATCGTTGGCATCGTCCTCAGCGAATTCCGCTGCGTAGAGACTCGACAGGGATTCTGCGAGGTCGTCGAGGCCGGCCACAGCCGCGTCACGGTAGGTGAGGTGTTCGGCCCTGACGCCCCATGCGTCACGAGCGAACTCGCGCACGATCTTCGCCAGATCACGAGCCGAATCACGCACATCGGTCTCTCCTGCACCCAGCTTCGACTCCACTTGGGCGATCCGAGACATGTAGGTGCTGCGGACAGGAATGGGAATCCGCGGTCGGGACTTCATGCCCGATCCCGCAGCCGCGCGCAGCAGCGGGGCGAACAGATTGAGAAGGGAAGCCAGCAGAACGACTCCGGCGGCGACATACCACCAGACCGAGATCTGCAGGGGCCCGACGAGCTCATCGGGGCCCACGGCGATGCCTCAGCAGAAGAGTGTGGAGAGCGCCCAGAGCCTGATCCGGGTGGGCGATTTCGGTGTGTGAGATTCCGAGTTTCGAAAGCAGATCGATCCGGTGCTGCCTGCGGTCGGCCTCGGCGGCCAGGAATTCGGTGCGCACCTTCGGGTTGGTCATCACTGATGTGGGCAGGCCGACGTCCGGTCGGGACACGTCGAACGGCGCCGAGGCGGTCGGCAGCCCAGCAAGGTCCGCGTCGGTGATCGTGATCCACAGGATCTCATGCTGTGCCCGCAGGCGTTTGATCGTCGCCTCCTCCTTCGCCCCGAGCGGGCCCTGGTCGGAGATGACGACGACGAGCATCCGGTGGTTGACGTGAGAGGCGATCCACTGCAGCTGCGCATCGATCGAGCCGTCATCGTCGGTGCCCGCCTCGGCGAGGATCTGCTGCAGGAGGTTCTCCAAATGGGCTTCGCTGCCCTTGCGCGGGGAAGCGGTGGAGCGCTGGGCGCTGCCGTGGACGAGCATGACATCGTCACCATGGCGTACGGCGAGATAACCGGTCATCCCGGCCATGAGGATCGCCAGCTGTCGCTTGTCGACCCCGGCCGAGGACACGGCGTCGAAGTTCCGCGACGAGTCGACGACGAGCGCGAGGATGTGCCTGCGGTGGGCCACATAGCGTTTGACCAGCGGATTCGAATGCCTGGCCGTGGCCTTCCAGTCGATGTCGCGGATCTCATCGCCGGGAATGTAGTCACGCAGATCATCGAAGTCGAGGCTGTGTCCGTGGAAGACGGACGAGTAGTCCCCGTCGAGGAGCCGGCGGGTCCGGCGATGCGCGTGGATGGTCATTCGCGCTTTGATCCGATTGAGCAGAGCAGTCATCGATCCATCCGATCAGGGAGTGGGGACGGCCATGAGGAGGGCATCGACGACCTGTGCGCTCGTGATGTTCTCCGTGGCGGCTTCGAAGTTGAGTTGGATGCGGTGCGCGAGGACACGGTGGGCGAGATCCTTGATGTCCTCGGGGATGACGTAGTTGCGTCCGCGGATCATCGCCAGGGCACGTCCCGCGTTGGTGAAGGCGATCGAAGCACGCGGACTGGCACCCCATTCGATGAAGGGGGCCAGACGGCCCAGGTACTTCGTGGTATTCCTCGTCGCGTGGACGAGCTCGACGAGGTACCGGCTGATCGCGGGGTCGACGTAGATGGTGCGTGCATAGCTCTGCAGCGTCTCCACATCGTCGAGGTCGCACGACGGCTTCGGCGCGGAGTCACGGTCGAAGACACCCGAATCGAGGCGGGAGAGGATCTCCATCTCCTCATTGGGATTCGGGTGGGTGAGGAGGTCTTTGATCATGAACCGGTCGAGCTGCGCCTCCGGAAGCTGATAGGTTCCCTCCTGTTCGATCGGGTTCTGCGTGGCCATGACGAGGAATGGGCGGGGGAGCTCGAACCGCTGACCGCCGATCGTCGTCTGCTTCTCCTGCATGGCCTCGAGCATGGCACTCTGCGTCTTCGCCGAGGAGCGGTTGATCTCGTCGAGGAGGACGATGTTGGCGTGGACCGGGCCCAGGACAGTGTTGAAGGAGCCTTCTTGGGCGTTGTAGATCTGTGAGCCGATGATGTCGGAGGGAAGCAGATCGGGAGTGCACTGGATGCGGGAGAACTGTCCGTCCACAGCATTGGCCAGGGCTGCCGCCGCAGTTGTCTTGGCCAGGCCGGGAACACTCTCAAGGAGAAGATGACCGCTGGAGAGAAGGCCGATGAGCAGGCTCTCGCGCAGGCGCTGCTGCCCGACGACGAAGTGGTCCAGATAGGATTCCAGACCGCCGAGGATCGATTGTGCGTGTGCGATCTCTTCGGTGTTGGCGGGTGCCGTTGCCGTCATGGTGGGGCCTCTCGAATCTCAACTGGCTGACAGAACAAGCATATGGGCTGACCCTGACACGCGTCTGGACACTGTCGTGATGCTCCTATGTTGTGTCAAATGGTGCGAAGTAGGAACTCCCGATAGTTG
>NZ_JAKDJU010000168.1 GCF_030453725.1 Brevibacterium picturae | reverse complement strand
CGTTCGCGCCGCCTTCGCTCAGCCACTGGGCGACCATATGCTGAGTCGGGACGCTCGTGCAGGTGTCCATGGTCTGCTTGGCATTGATGACGAGGTTGCGGATCTGTGGGTCGATGTCGACCCACCCGATGCGCAGACCCGGTGCGACGAACTTGGAGAAGGTACGCACGCCGAAGACGAGTGGGTCGTTGGGGCTGAGATGGCTGAGCGAGGGGATGTCCTCGCCGGAGAAGCGCAGAGTGCCGTAGGGGTTGTCCTCGAGAATCACCGAGTTGTGGCGATGGGCGAACTCGAGGAGCTTCTCGCGGCGTTCGCGTGACATCGTCACCCCGGCCGGGTTCTGGAATGTCGGGATCGTGTAGATGACCGACGGTGCTCGTCCGGCCCGCGCGACGAGCTCGTCGAGCTGATCGACCTGCATGCCCTCGTGGTCGACGGGGACCTCGATGACCTCGGCCTCATAGCTCATCGCCGTTGCGGAGCCGTTCGTGTAGGTCGGAGATTCGCAGAACACGAGGTCTCCGGGGCTGACGAAGAGTTTGAATCCCAGGTCGAGACCTTGCATGCCGCCCGAGGTGATGACGAGTCGTTCGCGATCGCCGAAGTGCTCGTTCGGGATCTGAGACGTGTCCTGCAGATAGTTCAGCAGAGCGTCGATGAGGACCGGCTCGCCCTGGGTCTCGCCGTAGGTGAAGCTCTCCGGTGAGAAGACGCTCTTGGCGATGCGCGCGAATTCGCTGGAGGGAAGCATGTCCGGGGCCGGTGCGCCCATCCCGAACTTCACAATGTCGTGCGTGTAGGAGGCCAGCAGCGTGGTCGAGGAATCGATGACCGATCCGACGAGGCCGTCAGCGCGAGTGGCGAGCGGCAGAGCCCGGCTCGATGAGGATGATGGTGCGGGTGAACTCACGGTGGACATGACAACCTCCAGCAGGCGTGTGCCCCCGGACCTCGACGTCACCGGCGATGTTCAGGAGCAAGGTGCCCGAACGACGGTACTAGTAGTGAACTCAGCATAGGTACGACAAGCTCGGCGGGGCAAGAGGCGTGGCTGGGTCGGTGAGTCGCAGGGGCTGGGTCGGTGAGTCGCAGGCGGGCGTCGGGCCACCTCGGCGAGTGCTTCAGCGCTTGTACGTCAGTACGTGGCGACGATGAGTTCGACGATCGCCTTCGGGTATTCCGGGCTTTCCAGATCTGCCCCATGGAGGTAATCGGGTGCTTGGACGAGTCTGGCTCCGGCTATGCCTCGGGCCATCTGCCGTTGCAGTTCGCTGCCGAAGATCGGATCTCGCGTTCCACCGAAAACCAAGGTCGGACAGGTGATATCGGCAAGAATGCTGCTGTTGTCGACCTCGAGGAGCCCCTGCAGCAGACGGTGTAAGCGATCAGGATCTTTCGGTCGAGTCACCGCACCGAGGATCGGCTTCAGCGCCGGTGCCGCCCAGTGGAAGCGTTCGGCACTGCAGTAGGTCTTGACTGTGGTGTCCCACCCGAATTCTGCCCACTGACCGTTGCCGACCATCGTCAACCAGCCTTCGATGACGTCAGCGGCATCGGCGTCGATCTTGTGTGAGGTGGAGGCCAGCACCAGGGCGCGGACCAGATCGGGACGGTTGGCGGCGATCAGCTGTCCGATCGGGCCACCCGCGGAATTGCATTCGAGGATCACCGGGCCCAGATGCAACCGGTCCAGCGCCTCGATGTAATCCCGAGCGTGATCGGCGATGGTGTAGTCGAGGGGAATGTCCTCACGTCGGCTCATGATGTACATGTGCTGATGAGGTGCGCGACGGCGATAGAACCAGGCCATGCTTCGCGCTGCATCATACGCAGTCGAGATCCCGTCCCCGGCCCCTGGGATGGTGACGAATGGCGTGGGCCCGCAGCCCAGCTCAACAGTGGGCATGAGTGAGCCGTTGCTCAGCTTCAGCTTCGTCTTCTCGAACGTCGGCATTGACGCGGCGCTTCCTTTCGGAGCGGTTGTGAGGTGACCTCAGTCATCGGTGGCTACGATCCCACGGGACGTGTCGTGGGTAAAGGGGCGCAGCGGCTCATCTGGCCCCGACCGCGCCAAGGCCCGGGATATTGACCGCGTCGTCGTGACCCGATGAGCGGGGCTGATGACGGTCGCGTCATGGTGACCCAGTAGACTAAGGCCGTAATGACATCCCCCTCTTTCACTTTGAGGTGAACAACTCTCATGCCAGCAATCGTTGTCGTCGGCGCTCAATGGGGCGACGAAGGTAAAGGTAAAACGACCGATATCCTCGGCACCAGCGTCGACTACGTGGTCAAGCCCAACGGTGGGAACAACGCAGGCCATACGGTTGTCGTCGGCGGTGAGAAGTACGAACTCAAACTTCTGCCGGCAGGCATCCTCTCGCCCAATGTCACCCCGGTCATCGGCAACGGGGTCGTGGTCAACCTTGAGGCGCTCTTCGAAGAGATCGAGGCCCTGGAGACTCGTGGCGCGGACACTTCCAAGCTGCGGATCTCGGCCAATGCCCACCTCGTCGCTCCTTACCACCAGACTCTGGACAAGGTGACCGAGCGGTTCCTGGGCAAGCGGGCCATCGGCACCACCGGCCGCGGAATCGGCCCGGCCTACATGGACAAGATCGGGCGCCTGGGAATCCGTGTCCAGGACATCTTCGACGAATCGATCCTGCGCCAGAAGATCGAAGGCTCGCTGCGCCAGAAGAACGAGTTGCTGGTCAAGGTCTACAACCGCAGGGCCGTCGACGTCGAAGAGATCGTCGATTACTTCCTGCCCTTCGTCGAGCGCCTGCGCCCCTACGTGGCTGAGACCGAGCAGCTGCTCAATGACGCGCTCGACCGTCACGAGGTCATCGTCATGGAGGGCGGCCAGGCCACCATGCTCGACGTCGACCACGGCACCTACCCGTTCGTGACCTCGTCGAACCCGACTGCAGGCGGCTCCTGCGTGGGGTCCGGCATCGGACCGACCCGCATCAACCGCGTCGTCGGCATCGTCAAGGCCTACACCACGCGCGTGGGTGCCGGCCCGTTCCCCACCGAACTCTTCGACGACATGGGCGAGTACCTGCAGAAGGCCGGGGGCGAGTTCGGAGTCAACACCGGACGAGCTCGCCGCTGCGGCTGGTATGACGCGGTCATCGCCCGCTACGCCGCCCGAGTCAATGGCTTCACCGACTACGTGCTCACGAAGCTCGACGTGCTCACCGGCATCGAGTCCATCCCCGTCTGCGTGGCCTACGAGGTCGACGGAGTCCGACACGACGAGATGCCGATGTCGCAGACCGAGTTCCACCACGCCAAGCCCATCTTCGAGTACTTCGACGGTTGGAGCGAGGACATCACCGGGGCGCGGACCTTCGAGGATCTTCCTGAGAACGCGCAGAAGTACGTGCTCGCTCTCGAGGAGCGCTCGGGCTGCCGGATGTCGGTCATCGGCGTCGGTCCCGACCGCGAGCAGTCGATCGTGCGGCACGACCTGCTGGACTGAGCGTCTGACGGACAGCAATGATTTTCCCATCGGCGGTGATCTTCTCTATGGAAGTCACCGCCGATGTGCTTGCCTATTCGATGCTGATATCGGCTGTGAACGGTGAGGCAGAAACACGATACCGGCACTGTTCCCACATGCCGATATCCTCTACTGCAGGCTCAGCGAACTCATCTCATTTTCGCAAGATTCGTTGAGAACATGCCTTGTTGACTGCTAGCGTCGAACGCTATGTTCACTACCCTGTTCGCGCCGAGGCGGACAACAGCTTCCTCGTCATCGAATCGTCCGATGCGAATGCCCGTGGTAACCGCGGTCGCACTGATGACTCTCATATCGACGACCGCCTGCATGCCCGACATCGACCGCAACGAAGGCTTTCCTCCACCACGGGTCACTGCCATTGCCGCGGGTTCGCCCGGAGGCGGACTCGACCTGGCGGCCCGAATGACGAAGGATGGCCTCGAAGCCGCAGGAGTCGAGAGCCTGATGACTATCGAGAACATGGGCGGCGGTGGCGGCAATCCCGCCAGAGCGGCGGTCCTTCAGCGTGAGAACGACGGGACCAGTGTGGTCTTTGAATCCAACCGCGTCTTCCTATCCCACATCACCGGGACGACCGAAATGTCACTCAATGACTTCACTCCCATCGCCCAGCTGACCACCGACTACGAAGTCTGGCTGGCCAAGACGGGATCCGAGTTCGATTCTCCCAACAAGGTCCTCGACAGCGTCAAGGACGATCCGAAGTCGGTGAAGTTCGGCATCGGCACCGTTCCCAGCGATGATCAGCTCAATGTTCTTCGCCCGGCCAGCGAGTACGGGATCGAGGATCTGGCGTTGTTGAATCTGGTGGCGTTCTCCGACGGAGGCGACCTCAACAATGAACTTCTGGGCGGTCGTATCGACGTCGCCTCAACGGGGCTCTCGGAGGCAACGGAACTCATTGAGTCCGGTGATGTCGAAATCATCGCCGTAGCAGCGCCGAAGCGACTCACGGACGGCCCGGCCGAAGGAGTGCCGACCTGGCACGATCTCGACATGGACATCACCATCAACCACTGGCGAGGAGTCTTCGGCCCAGCAGGCATGTCAGACGAGGCCGTCCGCTGGTGGCAGCAGTCCCTCAAGAGCAGCGTCGAGTCTGAAGAGTTCCGCGGTCAAGCCGACGCCCTGGGCATCGATCCGGCTTACATGCCGGGTGACGATTGGTTGGAGTCGGTCATCCTGCCCGAAAGGGAAGAGTCGACCGAGGTGCTCGAGAAGGTGGGATTGGCGAAATGACGGGCGAACCGACACAGACAGAATCTCCTGACCCATCCGAGGGCACAGCAACCGACAGCATTCGGCCTGACAATGCGTCGCTTGCCCAGATGGGGTCGGAGACCGCGAGCACCACCATGTCAACGGGGATCGCTTCGGTGCTTCTGGTGGTGATCGCCGTCTTCTATCTGGTCAACGCCGTGCTGCTGCCTGATGCCGAGACCGAGGAAGGGATCGGGCCCAAGACCTTCCCGGTCGTCGTAGCCATCGTCCTGGTCTGCACGACGTCGCTCGGTGTGCTCACGCTGCTGCGCAGGCGCGTCGAAGTGCGGGCGGTGTCGAAGACGGAGCTGTTGCGAGTTGCAACCTGCATCGTGCTCTTCGTCCTGTTCACTGCATCGATCTTCCTCATCGGATTCGCCGAGGCGGCCGCCATCTTCTCGGTGTTGACCACCGTGCTCGTCTTCGGCGTGAGACCTACCCTCAAACGCGCGGTATGGCTGCTGTTCGTGGGGCTGATCATCGGGCTGGTGCTCTTCCTCGTCTTCGACGTGTGGCTGAACGTACTGCTGCCCGTCGGCTGGATCGAATACCTGCTGTTCGGAGGGGTCAACCTATGAACTCGTGGACCGATCTGCTGGGTGCCCTGGGGGCGCTCTCCAGCTCGCCGACCCTGCTTCTCGTCATCCTCGTCGGCGTGATCCTCGGAACCGTTGCCGGCCTGCTGCCCGGGGTGGGACCTTCGACGGCCATCGCGCTGCTCCTGCCCGTGGCGATCACCATGCCGGCCGAACTTTCCCTGCCGCTGATGGTATCCCTCTACCTCGGCGCCGAGTACGGGGGCCGGATCTCGGCTATTCTGCTCAACATCCCGGGCGACCCCGGAGCGATCATGACCACCCTCGACGGTCACCCGATGGCGCTCAAAGGCAAGGCCGCCACGGCGCTGTCGATCTCAGCGCTCGCTTCGTTCCTCGGCAGCCTCCTGGCCTTCCTCGGGTTGGCATTCATCGCGGGTCCGATGTCGGAGCTGGGACTGGCGTTCGGCCCGGCCGCATACTTCGCCGTCGTCGTCATGGCACTGGTACTCAGCGCCACACTGGTCGGCAACGCTCCGATGCTCGGCCTGACCGCCGTCGTGATCGGTGTCGCGATCTCGACGGTCGGCATCGAACTCCAGTCCGGCCTGCCAAGGTTCACCTTCGGGACCTTCACCTTATTGGAAGGCATCGATCCGATCGTCGCGATCATCGGCGTCTTCGGCGTCGGTGAGATCCTGGCCAGCACCATGATGGGAAACTCTGGTCAGAGCATGACTCGACTCAGCGGTCGATTCTTCCCTACCGGGAGTGAACTCAAGCAGGGAGCACTACCGGGGCTGCGCGGCTCTGTCATCGGATTCGTCTCGGGAGTGCTGCCCGGGGCGGGCACAACGATCGCCGCGTTCTTCTCCTACGGTGTGGAGAAGCGACTGGCACCCGCCTCGGCGGGAATGGGCAAGGGGGCTGTGCGAGGACTCGTCGCACCCGAGGCCGCCAACAACGCTGCCGTCTCGGGATCCATGGTTCCGTTGCTGACTCTGGGCATCCCCGGATCGGGGACAACCGCGGTGCTGCTGGCGTACCTGATGATGTACGGACTCAATCCCGGGCCCGGATTCTTCGATGCCAACCCTGCCCTGGGGTGGAGCATCATCGGAGCACTTCTGATCAGCGCCGTCCTCGGCGTC
>NZ_JAKDJU010000028.1 GCF_030453725.1 Brevibacterium picturae | reverse complement strand
TGGAAGAAGGAGATTCTCTCGTGCCAGTGAAATACACCGACGAACTCAAGGCTCGCGCCGTCGAACTCGTCATCCATACTCAAGGTGACCCAGAGACCGCGAACGGGGCAATCACCAACGTCGCGAACGAACTTGGGTTGAGCAAGGAAACCCTGGTAGTCGGGGGTGCAAAAACTTAATGACTCAGGTCGTTCCACGCCGGCGGTGTCTGTCGACCTAGAGGCTGAGAATCGCCGGCTACGTGCCGAGTTAGCTGAAGCCAGGCGGGCGAACGAGATCTTAAAGAAGGCCTCCCTAGACTCAAACCGTCAAGGCAACACCTTGTCCTTCCTCGCTGCCTTCATCGACGAAAACAGACACGAGTTCGGCATCACACCAATCGTGCGCGCCCAGAAAGGGACTGCTGCACTGATTGCTGTGAGCTCGTATTACGCGTACAAATTGCGCGTTCCCTCAGCCCGGGCCCCTCGGGACCGGGAACTCATAGTCGTCATCTAAGACGTCTATAAGGCGAACTACTCGTGTTACGGGATACGTAAAATGTGGAAGGCGATCAACCGTGAGTACGGGGACCGGTTCGGGAACATCGCGCGGTGCACCATCGAGTGGTCGATGCGCCAGCTGGGCATCGACGGGAACCGTCGGAGGCGGAAGCGTCCAAAGACGGCCTCAGCCAGAGCCGAGGATGGCCCGGACGATCTCGTTGAATGCGAGTTCGCAACCGAGGGTCAGAACGGCTTATGGGTTGCTTACATTACGTACGTACCTACGCGGTCTGGGTCGGTGTACACGACGTTCATCCCGGATGTCTTCCATCGTCAGATCGTGGGCTGGCAGATGACGAAGCATATGCGCGAGTCCTTAGCCAGAGATGCGTTGACGATGGCTCTGGCCGCGAAGTTCCGTGCTGGTGAAGACGTATCGGGGCTTGTCCACCATTCAGATCGGGGCGTTCAAGCCATATTCAACCGGTCGATTCACTATGGCGAGACCCTTGCCGAATCGGAGATCGCGGCGTCGGTTGGGTCTTGTGGGGACTCGTATGACAACGCCATGGCTGAGACACTGAATTCGGTTTATAAGGCTGAATTGATCGATCGTCGTGAGTGGTCAGGGTTGATTAAGGTCAAGGCCGAGACGTCGAAGTGGGTGTCGTGGTACAACCAGGACCGGTTGCATTCAGTCATTGATTATCAGCCGCCCTTCGAAGTTCATTCTGAATGGATCGACCAGAGTGACATCGAGTCGGTGGCTACTTAGATAACCAGGAAAAATAGCCTCTATGAAACCCGGGGCTTGACAGCCTGCGTACGTCTCAACCCGCGTACACCTCGTCGCCACCGACATAGGTCGCTCGCACATCGATGTCCGCGATTCCGTGCGGGTCGATACTCAGTGGGTTGTCTCCGAGGACGGTGAAGTCGGCGAGATATCCCGGCACCAGCCTGCCCTTGTAGGACTCTTCCCCTGAGGCTTCGGCGGATCCGAGCGTGAAGATCGACAGCGCCTCGGCCGCAGTGACCTTCTGCGAAGCCCCGACGGTGGTCCCATCGTCGACGCCGGTGCGGGTGATCAGTGACTGCAGTCCGAACAGCGGCTGGTAGGGCCCGCACGGATAGTCCGAGGAACCTGCCACCGTCACACCCTTGTCGAGGAACGAGCGGTGAGCGAACATCCTCTCCATCCTCTCCTCTCCGTACCAGGAGTTCAGCGCCGAACCGTGATAGCCGGGATATCCGGCGAAGGGGACCGCAATGGCGCCGAGGCGGTTCATCCGCTCGAGGATGTCGTCGCCGATGAGGCTGCAGTGTTCGATCCGATGCCGCAGGCCCGGGCGTGGAATGCGCTGGGCGACGTCTTCGAACGCGTCGAGGACGAGACGGATCGCAGCGTCCCCGTTGGCGTGGACGCCGATCCTGTTGCCGTCGGCATGGACGCGTTCGACGTTTGCCCGCAGCTCCTCGGTCGAGGTGGTCTGCACACCCTGATAGTTCGGGTCGGTGAAGGGTTCGGAGAGGAGGCAGGTTCGTCCCCCGATCGCTCCGTCGAGGAAGGCTTTGACGCCGATGAGCTTGAGCCGATCATCACCGAATCCACTGCCCACTCCGAGCTCGACGGCCTTGTCATAGTGGTCGATGGACAGGAGCATTCCGATGCGCAGGTTCAGCGCATCGGCATCGCGCACGGCGGAGAGGATCCCGATGTCCTGGGGGCTGATGAGTGCGTCGCAAATCGAGGTCAGGCCCGCGGCGCTCCACTTCGCGATCGTCCGCGCGGCACCGAGCTGCAGATCTTCAACCGTGTCACCGGGGATGAAACGGTCACCGCGGGCAGTGGCCGGCATCAGCACGTTCATCAGCGCCCGCTCGATGAGCTTCCCGTTGAGTCGACCGTCGGAGTAGCGGTCGAAGCGGCCACCGTCAGGGTCGGGAGAGGACTCCTCGATCCCGAGGAATCGCAGTCCGGCAGAGTTGAGAACGCCCCAGTGCCCGGCGACGTGGTTGACGATCACCGGGGTCTCGGGCGCGATCCGGTCGAGTTCGTCGCGGAGGACGATCCCGGTCTTTTCGTCGTCATAGCGACTGCCTTTGACCCATTCCCCCGGCGAGGTGGTGCTGACCTCAGCGGCGATCGTGTCCAGAAGCGTGGGAACATTTCCCACCGCTTCATGGGACAGGTCGAGGTGGAGGGCATCACCGGCGGTCATGGCGAGGTGGATGTGGGCGTCGTTGAGGCCCGGAATGATGGTCGAGTCACCGAAGTCGAGCACCTCGGCGGCGGGGAACCGCTCCCGCAGTTCGGCCAGCGTCCCGCTCGCGCTGATGGTCTCGCCGGTGATCGCGAGCGCTTCGGGTTCGGGGGCGCCTGCTTGAGTCCCTGCCTGCGACACGATCGAATCCGCGCGCACGATCGTCGGTGTTCTCTCCTCCATGTGGTGCTCCGTCTCTGCAGCTGGTGTGAGTTGCTCACCATCGTGCCACGTCACAACCTTCAGCGGTCGGACGTCTTTCGCCGCTGAGACCAGCAGACAATTCTCCTCAGCCGTCGAGCAGTGCCCCCGCATACATCGGGCGGGCGGCATCGGCGCTCGGCGGATGGAACAGGCCGGCGGTCGCATCCCGGTAGAGGCGGGAGAGTTCGTGACTGTTGTCGAAGCCGCTGCCACCGCTGCACATGAGTGCTGTCTCGGCCGCGTTCCGGGCCGCATCGGAAGCCTTGATCCGGGCTCCGACCAGGCGCAATGGCCAGCCTGCCCCGTGGTCGACGAGGGCGTCGAAGTCCCTGGTGTAGGCATCGAGCATGGCGGGCACGGCGAGGTAGTCCAGGTGCGCGTCTGCGAGGCGAGCGCGAGTCTCGGGCACCTCGGCGAAGGTGGTTCCGGCCTTCGCAGACTTGCGCTTCTTCAGACCAGCCGCGCCGAGTTCGAGCGCTCGGGCGGCGACACCGGCGTAGACGGAGGCGATGAGCAGCTGGAAGTTGCTGGTGATCGCGAAGGTCAGCGGGTCGGGGTGCTTGCCTGCCGGGATGGTGCGTGAGACGCGTCCGGGGCGCAACGGCACTTGGTCGAGAACCGTCGCCCGCGACTGCGAGGCCCGCATGCCCATGACGTCCCAGTGGTCGGAGACCGTGATGCCCTCGGCGCTGCGTTCGATGAAGCCGTAGACCAATTCTCCTTCGGCGGGTTCGTCCGCATCGGGTCCCGCGATGCCCTCGTCGTCGTGGGTGATTGCTCCGTGGACGATGAGCCGCGTCCACACCGGTGAGAGCGAGGTGAAGATCTTCACGCCGGTGAGCAGGTAGCCGCCGTCGGCGGTCGGTTCGGCCACCGTGTTCGACCCCTGCATCACCCAGTCGTTGGAGGGTTCGGAGATGCCGAAGGCGAAGATCTCCCCGCCCATCACCTCTTCGAACACCCAGTTCAGGGAGGCGTCGCCGCGGTCGTTGAGAGCTTTGACGACGCCGGTGCACATGAGGTGCATGTTGATCGCCAGGGCCGTGGCCGGGGCCGCCGAGGCCAGCCGCTGTTGGAGGCGCGAGACCTCGTGCAGGCTCAGCCCGGGACCGCCGTAGGCGTCCGGGACGAACAGGGTGAGGTAGCCCAGCGACTTCAGCTCCTCGAGATCCTCGTCGAAGAAGCGGTTCTCCTGGTCGTAGACACCAGCGCGTTCGCGGAAGCGCTCGAGCACCTCGGCGGGGAGGTATTTCTCGGCCAGCTCGCCGAGGTGGGTCTCACGGTCGGTCATCATGTCTCCTTGCTCGCGGGGTCGGGGTGCCCGGTGGGCTGCGGTCGGTCGGTCACAGTGTCACGCTGGTGCGCCGGGCCGTCGCAGTATGATCGCGCCATTGTGCCCACCAAAGCCAAAGGAGGTCGACAGCACGGTGTCCACCGATCCCTCGCGTGCGGCCTCTCGGTCACCACCACCTCCAGCACTTCCAGGGCCAACGGCACGGGCCTGATCAGCGACAATGTCCCATCCGTCGAATTCGCAGTTGTCGAGGTTGAGCGTCGGTGGCAGCGTCTGCTCGGCCATGGTGCGGATGGCGACGATCGCTTCGACCACGCCCGAGGCACCGAGGAGGTGGCCCGTCGACGACTTCGTGGCGCTGATCGGAATCGAACGCGCGGCCGTGCCGAGGGCGGCGTCGAAGGCGTTGAGCTCTGCCGCATCACCGGCGGGAGTGCCGGTGGCGTGGGCGTTGATGTGGTCGATGTCGGCGGCCCCCAGCCCGGCATCGGCCAGGGCCGCACTCACCGCCGAGGCGGCACCTCGGCCATCTGGGTGCGGGTTCGTCGGGTGGTGGGCATCGCTGGCGGCACCGAATCCTGCCAGTTCGGCGAGCACGGTAGCTCTGCGGGCGGCGGCACCGGCCTCGGATTCGAGGAGGATGGCGCCTGCACCTTGGCTCATGACGAACCCTGTCCGCGCACTGTCGAAGGGCCTGCTGGCAACGCTCGGATCATCCTCGAAGCCGGCGGCGAGCGCCCGCATGTTCGCATTCGAGGCCAGATTGACCGGGTTGAGACAGTCCTCCATGCCGACGACGAGCACTGCGTCGGCATAGCCGTGGCGGATGCGCCGCATTCCTTCCCCGAGGCCGACCGCCCCGCTGGCACAGGTGGCCGAGACTCCCTGTCCGGGTCCGCGGAAATCGTAGCGCTGGCTCAGCAGTGCCGCGGCAGAGTCAGGCGCTCCGTGGATCGCCAAGGTCAGGGGAACCGAGCGGGGGCCTCCGTCGAGCAGTGAGCGCGTGGCGTCCTGCATGGCGTCGACGGGTCCCGAACCGGTGGCGGCGATGACGGCGACGCGATTGCGGTCCCAGGGGAGGCCGTCAGCGTCATCGCTCTGCGGGCCTGTGCCCGTTTTCGCCCCCGCGTCCGGGCGTGCGACCCCAGCCTGCGCCAGCGCTTGGTCGGCGGCGGCGATGGCCCAGTGCTGGACCGGGCTGAGTCGGCGGGCGAGCGCTCGGGGCAGAATCGCCTCGGCGTCGAAGTCCTTCACCTGGCCGCCGATGCGCACGGCCAGATCCGCAAACTGTTCGCCCTCGAGCACGCTGATCGCGCTGCCGCCGTTGATCACGGATTCCCAGAGGGAGTCGATGTCATTGCCGCTGGGGGTGATCGCGCCCAGACCGGTGATGACGACCCGGCGTTCTTCTCTCACAGTCGCTGTCCTTGTCCGTCCATGATGAGGTCAACGGTTTCCGCACGCCGAATCTTCCCTCCGACCGTCCTGGGCAGCTGCTCCAGTCGATAGATACGACGAGGAACGAACTGGGGTGCCAGGCGGGCGCGTGCGTGATTGAGCAGCGCGGGCTTGTCGGCGCTGCCTTGCGTGGTATCGGCTCTGTCTTCGATCACGAGGACGATGATGCCGCCCAACGCGGGGTCGTCGAGGGCGATTGCGCATACCTCGCCGAGGGTGTCGTACGTTTCGAATGCCCGCTCGACTTCCGGCAGTGAGACTTTGTGACCACCGGTGATCGCGATATCGCCGGCCCGGCCCGCCAGCTGCAGCATGCCGTTCTCGATCCGGGCCTGGTCATCGACGGTAGCCCAACCGTCTGCGCCGCGCAGCACGGCCTCGGTGGTGCCGGTGACGTAGCCATAGGAGCAGGCCGCGGCGCGGATCCACAGTGTGCCGAGTTCTCCTTCGGGAACCTCGGCGCCGGACTCGTCCCGGATCTGGGCGCCGATGGTCGGATAGATGGTGATCCAGGTGCCGTCTCCCTCGCGGCTGTCACCGATGAATCCGATCTCCGCGGCACCGTAGTAGCTGATCAGCCGGGTGTCCGGGAGGATCTCGCCGAGGCGGGCGCGGATGCTCGCGGGCAGGTTGGCTCCGCCGGTGACGACGAGATCGAGCCCGGTGAAGCGTTCGGGGTCGCGGCGGGCCGCCTCGGCGAGGGCGCGGACGACTGCGGGGACGGCGACGACGCGGGTGATGGCCTCCGCTGCGATGCGTCTGCCCATCGCGATCGGGTCGAACTCGTCGGCGACGTGCACGCTGCCGCCGGTCGCGAGGCTCTCGATGACGGCATAGAGAGTGAGGCTGTAGGACACCGGGCCGGGTGCCAGCGTCGCGACGCCGGGCAGCGGCTCGAGGTGGGCCGCGGAGACGGCGACGTTGTCCCGATACTGCTGGCGGGTCTTGATGAACGCCTTCGGGTTGCTCGTCGTGCCTGAGGAGAAGAGCATGAGGAAGGGCTCGGACGCATCGCGCACGGTGGGCGCGGGGGCCGACCGCGCAGATGGTTCACCAGCGAGAGCGGCTTCGCGAGCGCGGAAGTCGGCGAGGCTGATGACTGTGCCGGTCCAGGCGGAGGCGGCGAGCGCCTCGGCGAGGGCGGACGAGTCACTGATGACGACGCCGATCCCGGTGGTCGTGATGACACCGATCTGATGAGCCAGGGGCCAGCGCGGATCGATGGTCGCAGACACGGCGCGGTAGCCCGCGAGCCCGGCGATGATGCGCGAGGCGTCGAAGGCCGAGGTGGCACTGATCGCGGTGACGGGAATGCCCTCGGTCTCCGGCGCGGGAGTCGGCGGGTCGGTCTGCGCCCGATGCAGCTCGTCGACGACGGCGAACATTCGGCGGGAATCCCCAACGAGCTCGGAGTATGTCAGCCGCTCATCTGCACCGACAAGGGCAAGCTGCTCGGGGTGAGTCTCAGCGACATCGAGGATCGTCGAGGTGATCGGCACGTATGACCTCCAGATTTCCGTGGTCCGGCTGGGTCCGGGTCCTCGGGCAGCCGATGGGTCCTGGGAGCCGCCGGGATCGTGGCCCAGGTACACGAGTCAGTATAGGAGCCCTGCGAACGTGGTGCAGGTCTGGCCACGCTCGCCCGAATTCTCATTTCTTCACCGCTAATGACGGCCTGTCCGGAACTCACTCATCTTTAATCATTCAATTCTAAATTCCGGTATATCGGACACTCCTTGTAATCTTCTCTATATTTGAATCGATCAAATTCAATGAATCCTTCTCCGTCCTTCAGGGCTCCCACCTGCCATAATGTTTCAGTTATCGAGTAATTGGGCGTTTAATCTAACCGGTGACCTCATTTCCGGGAATCGATTTTTGACACGCTGCCAATTGCGGCTATAGATCTGCCTTCGTTCCAACGAAATACTGTTTCCATATCGTGGAATTTCTGGCGAAGTCGCCTCGGAGTCCACCACCATGTCACACGATCATCGACGACCGAGACACATCAGAGAAGGGACTCAACGTGGAGCCTCAAGCCCAGCCGACCGGCGCCGACCCGGATGAGCTCAAGTTCAATTCCCAGGAGACCCAGACTCCCGGTGTGAAACCCAAGCGATCGGGCATCGGCAAGATGCGGTGGGCGATCGCCATCCTGCTGTTCTTCGGCGTGCTCATCAACTACATCGATCGCAGCTCGATTGCGGTGGCCGAGGGGCACATCAGGGAGGACTTCGGACTCACGGCAGGTGAGATGGGCATCGTCCTCTCCAGCTTCGGCTGGTCGTATGTGCTCATGCAGATTCCGGCCGGACTGCTGCTCGACAAGATCGGCATCAAGTGGATCTTCAGGGCCGCCACGATCATGTGGAGTGTCTCCTGCTTCCTCACCGCCATCATCAGCGGCACCGGTCTGCTCATTCTGGCTCGCATCGTCCTCGGCATGGCCGAATCGCCGATCTTCCCCGGCGCGATGAAGGCCACCGGCTACTGGTTCCCACGCTCCGAGCGTGGAACCGCGACGGCGATCTTCGACTCCGGGTAGCGCCTGTCGAATGTCATCGGGTTCCCACTCGTGGCCATGGCTGTCGTGTCGTTCGGCTGGCGCGGCGCCTTCGTTGCCATGGGCCTCCTCAGCCTCGCCTACGTCATCGTCTTCTTCTGGAAGTATCGGGATCCCAAGGAGATGCATCGTCGCGGCAAGCTCAAGGACTCCGAGCTCGCTTACATTCGTGAGGGCGGAGCCCAGGACGAGGACGCGCCCCGCCCCAACCCATTGGCCAACCTCGGCTACGTTCTCAAGCAGCGCAAGGTCTGGGGCATGTCGCTGGGACTCGGCTGCGCCGGTTACACGCAGTGGATGCTGCTGACCTGGCTGCCGAGCTACCTGCAGTCGGAGATGGGTATGAGCGTGATGTCCTCGGGCCTCTTCACCGCACTGCCGCGTCTCGTCGCAGTGGCCGTCGAGTTCATCTTCCCCGGCTGGATGCTCGACCACCTGATACGACTCGGAAAGTCGGGCACGGCCGTGCGCAAGGCCTTCATCGTCGCCGGAATGGTCCTGGCCATGACGGTGATGGGGGCGGCATTCACACAGGATCCTGCCTGGGCCCTGTTCTGGATCACACTGGGAACCAGCGGGATCACGATCTCCTTCTGCGTGACCAACTCACTGCCCGCGCTCATCGCTCCCGAAGGTGGGGTCGGTGCGACCGGCTCGGTCATGAACTCGGTAAACAACATCATCGGCGTCTCGGCTCCGATCGTCACCGGCTTCGTCGTCCAGGCCACCGGCGGCTTCGGTGCCGCGTTCATCGTCTGCGGCGTCATCCTGGCCATCGGCATCTTCTTCTACACAGTCGTTCTCGGCCCGATCGTCCAGATCCCGACCGCAGAGGAGCGCGCCGCCGCGAAGGCAGCCGGAATCTGAGCAGCTCCTCGACCAGCTCCCCGCGCGCCACACCCGCTCGCCCGTGCCCTGAGACCTGAAGGCACGGGCGAGGCCGCGCCGGTGACCATCGACATCATTTTCATATACTTTCATGTATTCGAATACTTTGATGTATTCTTAATGCATGGCATCATCCGACCCCAAGCGCCCCCGCCTCACACGCAGAGAGAGCCAGGAGAGAACTCGCAGAGACCTCATCGCTGCGGCAATCGACCTCTTCGCCGCAAATGGCGTGGCGGGCTCCCCGCTCAATGCGGTCGCCGAGTACGCGGGCTTCAGCCGGGGCGCGGTGCATGGGAACTTTGCCGACAAGGACGAACTTGCCAGCGCCGTCGTCGCCTCGGTCGCGATCGACCTCGGCGCGCAGCTGGCTGAAGTCCTCTCCCACCCCACCTCAACCAGAACACGGCTGGCGGACTACATCACCACCTCGATGGACTACTTCCGCACCAAACCGGCCTCGGCCGCAGCCATCGTCGCCGCGGTCGGGTACCTCAGCCGCAATGGCGCCGAATCCTACGACGATCGGGCCAAGGACTCCGTCGGCGACCTGGTCGCACTGTTCGAGGAGGGACAACGGCTCGGGGAGATGCGCAGTTTCGATCCGCTCACGATGGCACTGGCACTCCGCTCGGTCCTCGACACGACGGCCGCGAACCTGAGCGGGAGCAGAGCCCCCGCCCGCACAGAAGCCATGACCTCTGAGTTCGTGGCACTCTTCGACCACGCCACACGCAGCACTACAATCACAGATCCACGAGGAACACATTCATGATCCGCACCTACCGCACCACAGTCCGGGGCCGCTTCGCCGACCTCGACGACGCCCAGCGCACAGCCCTGCGAGCGACGCAGGATGATCACGACATTGTTTTCCGCGCGCTTCACCCCGGAGGGCACATTCCTCTACACATCCGAACTGGTCACCTATCAGCACAGGTTCGAGATCGTCATCGAGGAGGAGTCTCCCGAGGACGCCGAGGTGCTCGCCCACTTGCGTGCCGACGAGCTTGCGAAGGCCGACCTCGACAAGCGGGGCCTGCGCGGGAGACTCGTCGACATCTCATCGGTCTGCGTTGAGGACATCAAGCTGCGTCGAGGAGTGAGCCGATGAGCCTCGCGACTGCGCTGCTGGTGTCCCGCGCGAAGAGCGGACTGGACGTGCGCATATCCGGAGCACTCGAACGCGTGGGTCTGTCCTTCGACGATCTGCGGCTGCTGCAGACCATCGGCCAGTCCACTCCGGGACCGTCACTCTCCGTTCTGGCAGGGGTCCTGGACGAGACCGGTTCGCGGGCGCTTCGCGCCGTTCGCCCCCTGGAGAAGCTCGGTTGGGTGGATCGCGACAGCGGAGGCAATTTCATGCTCACCAACAGTGGGCGGACCCTCGTCGACCAGTCCGAGGGAATCGCCGAGGCGGCCGCGCAGCGCTGGTTCGCCGACACCGGCACTGATCCCGCGCAGGTCACGACAGCGCTGGCCGCCCTGCACTCTCACCGCGCCGGCACCATCTGACTTCCCTGCGACCGCCGCGCCGTATCCAGACAGATGAAGGCGCCAATGAGCATCAGGACTCCGGCTCCTACCATCAGGATTTCGGTATCCACCCCAGCCAGGACGGCGAAGACTGTCACCCCCACTGCCCCGCCGAGGTTTCGGGCAGTGCTTCCCGCGCCCGAGGCGAATCCCGGCCTCTGCGGCAGGGCATGCATTGCCGCTGCCACAATCGCGGGCGTGAGGATCCCGACTCCGATCGCCCACACGACGAGAGCGATCGACAGTCCCCACAGGCCGGAGCCCGACACTGTCAGTCCCATCAGTCCGAGCCCCACTGCGGCCACAACGAGCCCCAGTGCGCTTGTTCTCCAGACGCCGAGGCGATTGCTGACCGTCCCCGACAGCGTCGCGACGAACGGAAGCGGCAGCAGAGCGGGCAGGGTGGCCAGCCCGGCTTGGAACGGGCTCAGCCCTCGATCGTCCTGGAAGAACTGGGTCAGAAGGAACAGAGATCCGAGGACGCAGAAGTTCATCGTTCCCGCGACGATGCAGGCAGTCAGGAGTCTCACCTGCGATGAACTCGAAGAGGCGGCGGGGCCCGAGGACGAAGCTGATTCAGAAGTCTCGACGCGACCAGAACCCCGGACGAGTCCACCACTACCCAGTCTCGCTGCCCTTGCCGGTGATGAATAGACAACGATGGGAATGAGTGCCATGAGGATGATCGGCAGGTTCAGCCAGAACACGGCACGCCAGTTTCCCAGATCGACGAGCACCCCTCCCAACAGAGGCCCGAGTGGAAGCGCGATCCCGCCGAGAGCAGCCCAGAGCCCGACGAGCTTGCCTCGCTCGCGTTCATCCGCGGCCGATTCCGAGAGCATCGCGAGAGTTCCGGTCATCGTTGCCGCCGCCCCCACACCCTGAAGGGTCCGAGAGGCAACGAGCATCTCGATCGTCGGCGACAGCGAACAGGCCAGCGAGCCGACGAAGAAACAGAGGAAACCGAACACCACGATCCGGCGATGACCCCATCGATCCCCAATCGCCCCGATAGCCAGCAGCAGCGCGGCCAGGACAAAGGTGTAGGCATTGACGACCCCTGCCATCCCGGCCTGGCCTGCCTGCAGATCAGCATCGATCTGCGGCAGCGCAACATTGACGACTGTCACGTCGAGGAGGACGAGGAAATACCCGGCGCACAGGCCGAGGACGAGCAATTTGGGCATGCACCGACGTTATCGGCGCCCACTCACGAGTGTCGATGGTCGAACAAGACTCACATCCGCTGCCCGCGAAACGAAATCTCCGCATAGAAAAGAGGAACTTTTGGTGCGGAAATCACCTCGGATTCCGCACCAAAAGTTCCTCAATGTCACGCCCCTCGCCGCGGACCCTCCGGCTTTCGGCTGGGGTCAGCCGACTGACTCACGATCAAACGACTGAGTTGCCTGAATCAGTCAGCAACATAGTACATGCGCTTGTTGACGAACTCGTCCATGCCGTAGGGGCCGAGCTCGCGGCCGAAGCCCGAACGCTTGGTGCCGCCGAATGGAATCTCCGCACCTTCGCCACCTGGGGTGTTGACGTTCGACATGCCCACGTCGAGACGCTGTGCGAGCTTCGCGGCACGCTCCTCGTCCTTGGCGAACACTGCGCCGCCGAGTCCGAAGCGAGTATCGTTGGCCAGCTTGAGTGCATCGTCGTCGCTGCTCACCTTGTACACGGTGGCTACTGGGCCGAAGAGCTCCTCGCGGTAGGCATCCATGTCCGAGGTGACCCCGGTCAGCACGGCCGGCGAGACATAGGCGGAACCGTCGGTGGCGAGTTCGCCGCCGACGAGAGTTGCGCCCTGCTCGACCGCACGGTCGAGCTGCTTGCGCAGATTCTCTGCGGCTCCACGTGAGGACATTGGCGAATACTTGCCGTCGCCCGCCTCGGCGGGAGTGCCCTTCGTCCAATCCTGTGCACGCGAGGTCAGTCCGGAGACGAACTCGTCGTAGATGTCGTCCATGACGATCATGCGCTTGTTCGCGTTGCAGACCTGACCGGTGTTGTACAGGCGGGTGCCCCATGCGGTGTCGACGGCCTCGTCCATGTTGTCGGTGTCGAGGACGATGTAGGGATCGGAGCCGCCGAGCTCGAGCACGGCCTTCTTGAGGTTCTTGCCGGCGGTGGCCGCCACGGCCGAACCAGCGCGCTCGGATCCGGTCAGCGATACACCTTCGAGCCGATCATCTGCGATGATGGTCTCGATCTGCTCATGTGTGGCGTAGATGTTGTTGTACACGCCGTCAGGAATGCCGGCTTCCTTCATGATCTCGGCGATCACGGCCGAGGAGCGGGGGCAGATCTCGGCGTGCTTGAGGATGATCGTGTTGCCGAGGACGAGGTTCGGCGCAGCGAAGCGTGCGACCTGGTAGTAGGGGAAGTTCCACGGCATGATGCCCAGAATTGCGCCGACAGGGCGACGCTGGATGAAGGCCTTGCCGCCCGACATCGACTTGATGGGCTCGTCGGCAGCGAACTCGGGCCCGTTGTCCGCGTAGTAGTTGAAGATCTCCTCGCAGAACTCGGCCTCTTCGATGCCTTCGGCGACGGGCTTGCCCATCTCTTCGGCGATGATCTTCGCGAGCTCTTCCTTGCGCTCACCGAACTTGGCAGCGACCTTGTTCACGACCGCGCCACGTTCCGCGGTCGTCTTCTCGCGCCAGTTCAGGAAGCCCTTGTGAGCCGCGTCGAGGACCTCTTCGATCTGCGCGTCGGTGGCGGTGTCGAACTTCTCGACGACCTCGCCGGTGGCCGGGTTCTCGACGCGGTAGCCGCCTGCAGCACTGCCTACATTGCTCATTCCAGACTCCTTTGACTAGTGGCACCCTGATGGTGCCGGATAAGGCGTTTTGCATCGCTGTTCGCCGTCGAAATCGACGGATCGCGTATGCTTGCCTCTCACGCTATCAACACGTGACGTGCGCAACAAGTGGCGGAACCTGGGCGAATCATCAGTTCCTGACGCAGTCGGGACTCATTGTCACTTCACTGCGGATTCCGCAGGAGTGACGACTGTTTTCGTATGAACCGTTCACGCAACCGGACGGCCGGGCCTGCAGCTGGGCGACCGGACGCTCGTCAGGTTCACCGGTCGTCCAGCCGGACAGGCCGTGCGTGCATCGGACCGCCGAGCGTTCAGCCGGAGAGTCAGTCGAAGCGTCGGGAGGAACCGACAACGTCGCCCGCCTTCCACTGAGCCCAACCCGGCTGACCGTCCATGAAGGCCTCGATCGTGGACTTATCGGCGGTGAGGTTCGGGTCGTTCCTGAGGTAGTGCTTGGTCTCACGTGAGATGAGGCCCGACAGGATGAGGATGCCCAGCAGGTTCGGCAGAGCCATGAGTCCGTTCATCACGTCCGAGAAGTTCCAGATCGGCTCGAGCTCGGTCGTGCATCCGATGAACACGACCAGAGAGAAGAAGATTCGGAACGGCAGGACGCCTCGGCGACCGACCAGCCGCTCGACGTTGCGATCTCCGTAGTACGACCAGCCGAGCAGGGTGGAGAAGGCGAAGAGGACGATGCCGACGGTCACGATCCAGTGGCCCCACTGACCGGGCAGCCCGTTGGAGAAGGCCTCTCCGGTCATGAGTGCGGCGCTGATCTGTTCCCCGGTCTCGGGGTCGACCTGATTCCAGGTGCCGGTGGAGATGATCGTCAGTCCGGTGAAGCTGACGACGATGATCGTGTCGATGAACGTCTGTGTCATCGACACCAGCCCCTGGCGGACAGGATGCGAGGTCTTCGCCGCTGCGGCGGCGATCGGGGCCGAGCCGAGGCCCGACTCATTCGAGAACAGTCCACGCGCCACGCCCATCTGCACGACGATGATAATCGCCGATCCCGCAAATCCGCCGACCGCCGAGCTGCCAGTGAAGGCCTCGGTGAAGATCGCGGCGAAAGCACCGGGCAGCTTGTCGATGTTGGCGAGGAGGATGAACAGGGCGCCCAGCACGTAGAAGACGATCATCACGGGCACGAGTCCGGCAGTGACTCGGCCGATCGACTTGATCCCGCCGACGAGCACGATCAAGGTGAGGACGGTGAGGACGGCACCGGTGATCCAGGCGGGAATCGACCAGCTTGATTCGACATTGGCCGCAATCGAGTTGCCCTGGGTCATGTTGCCGATTCCGAAGCAGGCGAGAACGGCGAAGACCGCGAACATCAGTCCCAGAATCTTGCCCAACGGCCCTTTGATCCCGCGCTCGAGGTAGTATTGGGGGCCGCCCGACTTCTCTCCGGCATCGTCGGTGCCGCGAAAGCGGACCGCCAGGAATCCCTCCGCATACTTGGTGACCATGCCCAGCAGGCCCGTCATCCACATCCAGAACAGTGCACCGGGACCACCGACGCCGATCGCCGTGGCCACGCCGACGATATTGCCGGTGCCCACGGTCGCGGCCAAGGCCGTCGTCAGCGCCTGGAACTGGGAGATGTCACCTTCGGAATCGGCATCCTTGCGCTTGAGTATTCCCAGGCTCAGAGCCGGAAGCAGCTTGGTGAATTGCAGTCCGCCCAGACGAATCGTCAGATACAGGCCGGTTCCCAGCAGGAGCGGGATGAGGAGGAACGGCCCCCAGACGAATCCGCTGACCGTATCGAAGAATTCTGCAACGGCATCCATGGCGTTGGCTGTCCTTTCCCAGTGAGTTCTCTGTGCTGGTGCTCACACTATCTGTGCAGTGATGCGAATTGCCACTCTCACCTGCGTAAGTCGGCCCCCACGCGGCTCGCCCGTCCCTTCGGCCTGATCGCGCCGGAGGGGATCAAGCAGAGCAGGCCGGGCGATCCCGGCAGGCAGTTCCAGAATTCGGATCAGAAGATCGAGCTGTAGGCATTGAGCGCCAGCTGCCCGCCGAGGTGGGCGTAGAGGACCGTCGAATCCTGCGCCACCGTGCCCTGACCGACGAGATCGAGAAGCCCGGCCATCGACTTGCCTTCGTAGACGGGGTCGAGGATGACGCCTTCGAGCTGTGCGGTGGTGCGGATCGCGTTCACGGTCGATTCGTCGGGGATGCCGTAGGCGGGGCCCTCCCAGCCGGGGCGGATGTCGACCTCGGCATCGGTGACCTCCCGGCCGAGACCGATGAGGTCTGCGGCGTTGTTCGCGATGCGCTTGACCTGGTCACGGGTCTTATCCAAGGTCGCCGAGGCATCGATGCCGATGACCTGGCGCTTCGGTCCCCCAGCCGCCTCGAGTGCCGCGAATCCCGTGATCATGCCCGCATGTGTCGAACCGGTGACCGTGCACACCACGATGGTGTCGAAGAAGACGCCGAGCTCCTTCTCCTGCTCGGCAACCTCGTAGGCCCAGTTGACGAAACCGAGCGCGCCGAACTTGTGCTCGGAGGCTCCGGCGGGGATCGGATAGGGCCTGCCTCCGGCGGCTTCGACCTCTGCGATCGCGTTCTCCCAGCTGGAGCGGATGCCGATGTCGAATCCGGCCGAGTCGAGGTGCACATCGGCACCCATGATGCGGGAGAGTTCGATGTTGCCGACCTTGTCGTTGCCCGGATCGTCCCAGTCGACCCAGCGTTCTTGCACGAGGCGCGACTTCAGACCGAGGTGAGCCGCGACGGCTGCGACCTGTCGGGTGTGGTTCGACTGGTATCCGCCGATCGAGACCAGCGTGTCCGCACCTGTGGCGAGGATGTCGGGAACGATGTACTCGAGCTTGCGGGTCTTGTTGCCGCCGAATGCCAGCCCGGAGTTCACATCCTCACGCTTGGCCCACACCCGGGCCCCGCCGAGGTGGTCACTCAGTCGCTTCAGTTCGTGGACCGGGCTGGGGCCGAAGGTCAGTGGGTAGCGCTCGAAATCGGTGATCGGCATGGCGTCGTGTCCTCTTCGTCGGGTGATGCGACTCTTTGCGCTCACGTAGTGGTACGGCCTGTTGCGTGTGGCCGAATGATGCTCGCGATATGCAATATATTGCATTCTGATGAGGACTACAATGGGTCGGACGGGCAGTCCCACATGCCAGGACTGTCTACTGCGCCAGAACTGCATCCACACCGGGTCCGAGAGAGGTCGAGAGTGCCGATTCCCACAGATACGCCGATCCCCCAGCGGAGGCTGCTGCGCGATGACGTCTATCGTTCGATCCGCGACGCCATCGTTCGCGGCCAGCTGGCACCCGGGGAACAGCTGCGCGATCAGGAGCTGGGCGCATGGCTGCAGGTCTCTCGCACTCCCGTCCGCGAGGCTCTTCAGCGCCTGGCACAGGCGGGGCTGATCGTCGCCGAGCCGGGTCGGATGACCCGTGTGGCACCGGAGAATCCGGAGGCCGTCGTCCACGCCCGGCAGATTGCAGCCCAACTGCACGCCCTCGCGATGAGCCTCGCCTTCCCGAAGCTGGAGGCGAAGGACATTGCCGAGATGGAGACCGCCAACGAAGAACTGAGATCGGCACTGGGAGAGGCGGCGCCGGGTGCCTCCGATATCGATGCGGCCATCGCCGCCGACGACGCATTCCATGAGGTGGCCCTGTCTCGCAGCGGCAATCCGCTCATCCGTGACCACCTCGAGGTCGTCACTGCAACCTTGCGTCGGACCGAATACCTGCACTTCGACTCCGCGAAGGGTTCAGCCTCCCCCGCACAGCATGCCGAGATCATCGCCGCCGTCCGCGCCGGGAAGGCAGACCGCGCGATGTCTCTGACCTGCGCGAACTGGTCCACGCTCGCCGGCAACAGCACCGACTGAGCTCCGCGAAACGCTCGTTTCCTGCGCACCGTTGGCCCGCCGCGCCACCTCGAGAAGTCATTAAGTGACTTGATGACTAGTGTAGAGTGGCGCCACGATCACCGACGATCAAAGGAAGACCATTGCGTTCAACGACGAAAAGCACATTGTCCACCGGCCTGGCACTGACGATCCTGCTCAGTCTGGCCCTCACGCTCCTCCCGCACGCCGACAGCTCCCGCACAGCCGCCCGTGCCGCGTCACCATCGACGGCAGACTCCGCCCCGGCGAACCCGTCACCCGGATGCGGGGTGGAACAGAAGCCGGGGAACGATCAGGCCACGATCACCTCGGCGGGCGACGAACGAACCTACCGGATCAACATCCCGCGCGACTACGACCTCACCGAGCCCACGCCTCTCGTCCTGGGCTTCCACGGCAGAGGCTCCGACGGTGCCGAGTTCCAGAACTACACGGGACTGCCCACCCTGCCCGCCATCACCGTCTTCCCCGACGGCGTCCCCACGGACGGGAAGCGCTCCTGGCAGGGCGCACCGTATGCCAGCGAGGCCGACGATGTGCGGTTCGTCGCCGATCTCCTCGACTCAATCGAGGACGACTTCTGCATCGACCTCAACCGCGTCTATGCGACCGGCAAGTCGAACGGCGGCGGCATGGTCTCGGTCCTCGCCTGCCATCTGCGGGAGAGATTCTCCGCGTTCGCCACCGTCGCCGGCGCCTACTATCCGCAGTCCTTCGCCGGCTGCGACTACTCCGAGCCGACCCCGATGCTCGCCATCCACGGCACCGGTGACGCCACGATGGACTACGAAGGAGGCGAGCGCCAGGGAGAAACCTATCCCTCCGTGCGCAACTGGCTCAAGCCCTGGGCCGAAGCAGCAGGCTGTGAGGGCTCGACAGACAGGAAGGTGGGACGGAAGGGCGAAAGGATCGTGCGCACGCAGTGGCAGAACTGTCGAGATAGAGCCGATGTCGAGCTCTATTCGGTCGCCGACGGCGGGCACGTTTGGCCAGGTGAGACCATGTACAGCGGCGGCGGATACGTGACGAAGGACTTCTCCGCGACCGAGACGCTGTGGGGCTTCTTCAAGGACCACCCGCGCAGCGATAGCGCCACCCATGAGTAAGTCTTGACACGCAATTCACTAAGTGATTAGGTGACTTAAACACTTGAAGGAGAGTGCCATGACACAACCCATCGGACTCGTCGAACGGCTCACCCGCGAGATCGTCACCACCATTCGCTCACAGGACCTGCAGCCGGGACAGCCCCTGCCCTCGGCCAGGGCCCTGGCCGAACGCTTCGAGGTCACCGTCCCCACAGTCCGCGAGGCCCTGCGCCGCCTCGAGGCCACGGGATCGGTCGAGCTCAAGCACGGCTCGGGAACCTACGTTCGAGAAGCGATCAACCGCAGGATCCTCGACAACCCGCACTACGTGCCCATCGACCTCGCGGCCGCCATCGAACTGCTCGATGCCCGCATCGCCATCGAACCCGGCATCGCCGAACTAGCGGCCAGCGTCCAGGGAGAGGAGTCCGTGCAGACCATGGAGACGGCGGTCGACAATGCCCTGCACCTGCACACCGAGGTTCCCGCCGGACACTTCCACGTGGAGCTGGCCAAGGCGTCGGGGAACCGTGCGCTGCACGAGATGCTCGTGTCTCTTCTCGCCATCCACTCGCGCACCCAGCAAGCGGCCCGCTTCACCTACGACCGGCTCCGCGACCACGACGAGCACGCCGACATCCTCGACGCCGTCAGGCGCGGCGACGGCCTCGAAGCGTCGCACCGAACGCGCAAGCACCTCGAGAGCATCAAGACCGCCGTCCTCGCCGACTGGTCGGAACGTGCAGACACCGAGGAGACCACCGCCGCCGAGGCTGTGACACCGGCCCCTGCCGAGCCGACGACCATCGACGGGCACGAGCAGTGACCCGACAGGCCGTGACCGAGATCCGCCCGCAGGTCCGTCAGTACGGGCAGCTGACCTCTCTCGAGATCGAACTCGCGAAGCAGAGCGATTCCCTTCTCATCCTCCCTGTCGGTGCCTGCGAGCAGCACGGGGACGGACTGCCTGTGAGCACCGACAGCATCCGGGCCGAGCATGTGGCCACGGCAGTGGCGGAGGAGTTGGCAGGCAGGGCCTTTGTGCTCCCGAGCATCGACTACGGGGTGTCCCCTCACCACGGAAACCTGCCCGGCACCATCACACTCGACCCGCGGACCTTCGTCGACATCGTCACCACGGTCGCCGGCCAACTCAGCGACTCCGGTTTCACCCGCATCCTGGTGATCACCGGCCACGGGGGCAACATGGCCGCCCTCGGCGTCGCCCAACAGGTGCTGCTGGGAACGCATCCGAATCTCACCTTCGCCTATTCGCCGGTCAGCGCCCTGGCCACCGAGTCCACCGCAACACTGCCGCGCACCGAGGTCAGCGGGCATTCCGGGGAATCCGAAACCTCACAGATGCTGGCCATCGACGACCACCTCGTCGATTCCCCTCGGCTCACTGCCGGAGCCACTGCCCTCGCTGATCTCTCACCACGGGCACGGCTGAGCCGGACGAAGTCACCGACGAGTGCCGTCACCTTCGACCAGTACTCCGAGAACGGGGTCCTCGGGGATCCCCGCACCGCCACGGCCGCGGCCGGGGACGACATCCTCGGCGAAATCATTGCGAAACTCGTCGCCTACTCCCGGGAGATGCTGCGACTATGACAGCCGACCTCAGCTAGTCCGCACACCTCTCACCCGGGCTTCCTCACCACCACTTTCACATCTCTTCGCCACAGCGGCACCATTTCACTTCAGTCCCACCTCTCTGACCGATGGAGTTCACGGGTACAGCCGAGTCGTGCCCAAATGCTCCTCCTCTCACCTGGACGAACAGGAGCCAGACATGGAAACGACCACCACCGACAAGCCCACTCAGGAACGCCTCCCGGCAGTCATCCGATTCCTCAACGTGATCGAAACCGTCGGCAACAGACTGCCACATCCGTTCTGGCTGTTCTGGATCCTCGCGGGAATCCTCGCCGTCCTCAGCCTCATCCTCTCCGCCATGGGAGTCGGGGTGAACGACCCCGGCACCGGGGAATGGACCCCGGTGAACAACCTGCTCAGCGGCGAGGGAATCGCGATGGCCGTGAGCATCTCGCTCGATGCCTACCAGTCGTTCCCGCCGCTGATCACGATCATGGTCGTCATCATGGGAGTGGCACTGGCCGAGCGCACCGGGCTGCTGTCGACGGCGATGAAGGTCTCGATCGCCAGGGTTCCCGCGTCCCTCATCGTCTTCACCGTCGCCTTCATGGGAACGGTCTCCCACGTCGCCTCGGCGGCGGCCTATGTCATCCTCGTCCCTTTGGGCGGCATGGTATTCAAGGCGGTCGGGCGCTCCCCCGTCCTCGGTGTCATCGTCGCCTACACCTCGATCGCCTCGGGATACGACGCCAGCCCCATCCCGACGCCCAATGACGCGATCTTCGCAGGAATCACCTCGGCGGCGGCGAACATCATCGATCCCGACTACATCGTCACCCCGATCGGCAACTGGTACTTCAACATCGCCAGCTCCATCCTCTTGGCCATCGTCATCACCATCGTCACCGAACTTGTGCTCACCAAGCGTCAGAACCTCGAGGCCGACGAGGACGCCGAGCACGAAGACCTCGTCATCACCGACAAAGAGCGCTCCGCTCTGCGGTACGCGATGTTCGCTGTGATTGCGATGCTCATCTTCGTCGTCATCCTGGTGGTTCCGGACAATGCGCCGCTGCGTGGGGACGGGCCGATCGGCGAGTCACCGTTCCTCACCGGCATCGCGTTCATCATCGCCATGCTCTTCGGCGTCGGCGGAATGGTCTACGGGTTCCGTGAAGGCACGATCGAGAAGTTTGCCGATGTCCCCAAGCTCATGAGTCAGGGCATCGTGTCCATGGCCCCGGTCCTCGTCCTGTTCTTCGCGATCGCCCAGTTCCTCGAGTACTTCGCGTGGACGAACATCGGAATGCTCGTGTCCGTGTCGAGCTCGGAACTGTTCACCGGCCTGGGGCTGCCGACATGGGTGATCTTCATCCTCGTGCTGCTCGTTCTCTCGATCGTCAACGTCCTCATCACCTCAGGCTCGGCGATGTGGGCGATCATGGCCCCGGTCATCGTGCCGATGCTCATGCTTCTCGACGTCCCACCCGAGACCTCGCAGGCGATCTTCCGTATCGCCGATTCGGGTTCGACTTCGATCACCCCGATGAGCCCCTACTTCATCCTCGCGCTCGGGTTCATGCAGCGCTATCAGAAGTCGGCAGGCATCGGCACCCTCGCCTCCCACACCCTGCCGTTGGCGGTGTGCATGACGGTCATGTGGAGCCTGCTGTTCTTCCTCTGGTGGGGCCTGGGCATCCCGCTCGGCCCGGATGCTCCGGTGCGGTGATCGGTTCATGCGCTGACAAGCCCCGTCCGCTACCGGATATCTTCGGCAGCGGGCGGGAACTCAGCATCGGCTCAAAGATCGACTAGCCACCTGGTCGGATGCTCAACTCAAGTCTTTGCTCGACGCTTTATGGACTGAATACCTGCTGCAATCGCTCCTGAGACCAGCACCAGTGCCCCCAGCCCCGCGATCGTGAAACCAGCCAGCACCATGATGCCGGCACCGATATCGGCATCGGCGGTTTCTCCCGTGAACGTGTTGAGGAACCAACCACCGCCGGCGAGCAGCCCTCCCAGAACGACGAGGGCTGTTCCCCCGATGAACAAGAGCTTTGTCATCGCGCTCCCCCTCTCTGCCGGCGCGTCTGCACTGGACTTCATCATGTCCGATATTTTATCAAGACATCTTTTCGGATCAGAAGGTCAGCCCGACAGAGTCCACGTGCCACGACACACGAAGCCCCCTGTCTTCCATCACCGTGAGGTGGCCGAAGTCAGGGGGCCTGTCGATGGGCAGCGTGTTCGAAGGCTGCGCGAGGCGAGTCAGGGTTCGACGATCGCCTGGTCAGTGTTCGAGTATTCGATCGAATCGGCGATGGTGCCGACCAGTCCCATCGTCACTCGGAGCAGTCCCGGCTCAACGTCGTCCAGTGGCGGCGGTGTGTCGGTGCCGATCGTCAGTGAGTCACCGTTCTTGGTCGTGGCCGTGATCGAGCCGAGGTACACATCGACGTTACCCTTGAGCGTCATGGTGTCGGCCTTGGTCACCAGCCCGCCCTCTCCGGCATCTTCCCGCGGACTGACCGTGAGCGAGAACCCTTCGATCTTGATCTCGTCCGCCGAGATCTTCAGTGTGCGAGTAGTCCCCCCATCGGCCGTGGGAACATCGACGATCGCGATTCCGCTGAGTCCCTTGAACGACAGCGATTCCGATCCCATTGACGCCGGAGTATCCGTGAAGACCGGTGCGTCGTCGTCTTTCGTCGCTTCGACAGGAGCGGTCGGCTCCGCAGACGGTGTTCCTGATTCGGTGGGTTCCGGCGTCGCTGGAGCCGACGGAGACTTGGTGGGTATGCCAGTTTCGGTGGGTTCCGGCGTTGCCGGGTCTATCGGAGACTTTGTCGGCGACTTGGTCGGAGTATCCGGCGAGCTCGGCGCCGATGGCTCCGGACTTTTGTCCTTGCCGGGCGAATCCGAGTCGTCACACCCGATCAGCGGGCTGCACAGCGGATTCGATTCGGCCGCTGCCGAAGCCGTCGCACCCAATGTCGAGGCGGCGGCCAAGGCGATGACGGCCACGAGCGACGCCGTGGCGCGACGGGGTGTCCTCATGAGTCGCCCTCTTCGCCCGCGGATTCCTTGTCTCCCCTCCGTTCGGCACCCGACGCGATCGTGTCCGGTTCCTTTGCGTGAGACTTCTCAGCCTTCTTGGCTTCTTTGGCCCTGACCTTCTCTTCCTTCTTCGCCTTTTTGGCCCTGACCTTCTCTGCACGGGATTTCGCGTCGCGTGGCCCCATCCAGGCGACTACGAGCACTGCCCCGATACTGGACAGAAGCATGCCGATGATGAACCCGCCGAGGTTCACTCCGATCAGCGAGTAGACCGCAAGAACGAGTGCAATCAGACCGTAGAACATGTGGTGCGTGGGCCGGAAGATCGCGAAGACCCCCAGAAGCACCAGCGCGATCGGAATGACTGTGGCCTGCAGCCCCTCAATGCCGAACTGAATCTTCATGTTTCCCAAGTCGAGCTGACCGGAGAAGAAGAGTTCGATTCCGCCGAGCACGACCAGCACACCGCCGATGAAGGGCCGCTGCAGAGACCAGTGCCGGAATCCGGAAGACTGCTGAGCGCTGTCCCGACCCGAACCGTCATTCTCATGTTCGGAGCGGTTCATGATCTCCTGCTCGGAGTGGTCCGTGCCGGGCGCTTCCCGCTCAGCGCCGCGACGGCTGCGCCGGGACAACGCCAAGAGACTGGTCCGCTGCTCGTCAGCCTGCTCGTCGACGGGCTGCTGCTCGACGGTCGGCTGCTCGCTCGTTGCTGCTTCCTTCATCAGAAGCACTTCTCGGATCCGTCGGTCATCTCCAATGACATGTCCTTGAGGGTGAATACCGAAGCCTGGGTGCTCCAGGCTCTCTGCTCCAGTTTATCGATCGAAACCGTGTCGGAGTCCTGGGCGAAGTCGCCCTCGGTGCCCTTGGCCTCGGTGTTGACCTCGGATGCATCGACGCCGATCCGGATGTTCTTGAACTCGGCGTCTCCCATGAGTTCCGTCATGCCGATCTGCAGGCCTGTGGCGGATGCTGGCTCCTCGCCGCCGCCGGCCTTGATGAGCAGGCCGACCTTGCCGAGTGGAGTCTCCGTGACCACCGACTGACAGAGATCCGCGAGCGTGGCTTTCTCGATATTGGCGATCACGACCTGGTGATCTTTGCCCTCGGTGCCCTTCGCGATTCCGCTGTACTGGGAGAATCCTTCTCCTTCGAGCTGCGAGGAGCTGATCTGGAACTGACTTCCCGACACCGAGAATGAGACCGGTACGGCACCCTGGGCGACCCCGCCCATCAGAGCTGCGGAGACGATGCCCGCAGGGATTCCGACGAGCGCGATGCGTCCGGCATGCGAGGAACCGATCTTGCGGATATTGCGGAACTTCGGGAACTTCATTGGTCCTCCTGGCGACATCGACTGCGATGTCCGAGTCGCGGTTGTGACGTATGTTACTGACAGGTGTTACTAGCGAGTATATCGATCATGGACGTCGAGTCAACACTTCGATGAGACCCATTTCCATGCTATCGCCGACCAAGGGGTCTTGCCCCGCTGAGGAACCCCCAGGGATCGTTCCACTCCGATCCGCCGGCGGGATCAGGTTGAATCCCTGGTCAACCAGGATGTTTTCACCAGCAGCAGGGCCTGCGGAAATCAACAAGCGACCACGCCGACGGTACGCTCTGAGAGGCCGTGCGAATTCGCCGGTCATTCTATGCAGCGATCAGACCCACTTGTGTACCCGCGTGTCGCACCCGCGCGTGCTGCGATCGCCCGGGGCGATGAGGCAGCGCGAGTCGCATAGACATCTCAATCCTCCACATGATGTCACGCCGGAATCATTCACCCGCGCTTCTTCGCC
>NZ_JAKDJU010000167.1 GCF_030453725.1 Brevibacterium picturae | reverse complement strand
GAGACATGAATGACATGGTGGGCCGAAACTCATCACCGGCGACCGCGGAAGACAGCACACGCGGAAGACAGTTCACGAATCGTTGTCACGGAGTCGAATCTCTGTGAGGATCCAGACTGCCTGTTGGTCCGCAGATGCAGGTCGATGAATACTGAACAGCATCTGCCGACGCAGGAGAGGCTATGTCAGGCCCACAGCACTCCGGGCTGTGGCTGCACTCGCCTCTCCGCAACGAGAGAGGCCAAGGTCAACGCCCCGTTGAGAGGATCGCCGGTAGGCTCGACGACGACCGTCTCCGCGCTCAGGCGCTGCGCCTCGGAACGGAACTCCTCGACAAGCGACTCGCCTGACCGGCGCAGGCCGCCGGTGAGCGCAATGAGAGGCGGCGCGTCGGCACCTTCGCGGTCGGTCCGAGTCACATTGCGGCCGGCCGCAATGGCACTGCGCGCGGCTTCGCGTCCCGCCTCGGCCAGCAATTCGGCCGCCGCGGGATCGCCGGCGCGAACGAGGCCAGCCACATCAACGGCGAACGCCGCAAGCAGCCCGGCACGGTCATTGCGCGTGTAGAACTGCGCGGGCCACGTTCCCGGCTCGCCGAATCGTTTCGTCGCCGCGTCGAGCAGCGCAGCCCCTCGATCATCGACGCCGTCGTGGCACTTCAGTGCTGCGTCGAGGGCGCACCTGCCCAACCAGGCACCGCCCCCACGGTCGCCGAACAGGTGACCCCACCCGTCGACCCGTTTCCACGTCGGCAACAGAACCCCGTGAACATCGGGACCAGGATGGGCGATCGCAATCGCTCCCGTTCCAAGGACCGTCACCGCTCCCCCACGTCCGGACAGGGCGCCGAGGTGGGCGGTCACCGCGTCGATCGCCACGGCCGTCTCGGCCTTCGTCTCGATTGCAAGCAATCGTGACAGCTCCCCGACATCCGTGCTCAGCGAGGCGATCCCGGTAGCGCCGATGCCGACTCCGCGAAGCGATTCGAAGCATTCGGGCCACGCTTCCCGGGCCGCCGCAACGAGACCTCGGATCTGCTGTGGGGCGTTGCTCCCCTTCTCCCCGATCGACACTCCAGGGCCGGTGAGGGTGGACAGCGGCGCAGGCACGGCATGGCCCGCACCCGTGCCGATGGTCGCCGCGGGTCCAGGGTTCGCGTCGGGTCCAGGATTCGCGTCGAACGACGAGATTGCGATCCGACTGCCCGTACCGCCGATATCGATCCCGAGGACGATCCCGCTCATGGGGCCTCGTGCTCTGATGCAGCTTCGACCCCGGTGACTGCTGCGATCGCAGCTTTGACCGAGCCGTCATTGTCCTCGAGGTGCTGTGCCGCGGCACTCGCCGTTGCCGAGGTGAATGCGACGACCAGCGCCGTCTTGAGGTCCCCGCCGCAGCGCTCCAAGAGGTCTCGTGCCTTCGCATCTGAGAGGTCCGCGGCCTCACAGAGGATCCGCACGGTCCGCTCCCGCAGCTTGGAGTTCGTCGCGAGGACGGAAACCATGAGGTTGCGCCAGGTGCGTCCCAAGGCGATCATCAGTGCCGTCGAGAACCCGTTGAGTGTCAGCTTCTGTGCCGTTCCGGCCTTGAGCCGGGTCGATCCCGTCACGACCTCGGGGCCGGTGTCGAGCACGATATGGTCGGCTGCCGCCTCGGCGACGGGAGCGTGCGGATTGTTCGAGATGAGCACAGTGTGCGCGCCCGCCTCTCCGGCGGCTTCCAAGGCTCCGCGGACGTAGGGTGTCGCGCCGCTGGCCGCGATGCCGATCGCCACATCGTCGGGGCCGAGTTCTCCCCCTGCGCTGCGGCCGTCATCGGCGGAGTCTTCGGCGTTCTCCACCGCATTGACCAGTGCCGCCTGCCCACCGGCGATGTGCCCGACCACACGCCCGGGTTCGAGGTTGAACGTCGGCAGGAGTTCGCTGGCGTCGAGGACTCCCAAGCGACCCGAGGTGCCGGCCCCGAAGTAGTGAACCGTACCGCCTCGGCGCATGCGCTCGGCTGCGATGTCGACGAGGTCGGCCAGCTGCGGCAGAGCCTCGGCGACGGCGGTGAGGACGGCTTGGTCCTCCTCGTTCATCACCTGCAGGACGCCCAGTGTGTCGAGGTCGTCGAGTCCCTCGCTGCGGGGGTTGCGCTGTTCGGTCGGCGACAGCGGCTGCGGGGACGGTGACTGCTGGGACTGACTCATCAGCGGGTGCTGCCTTCCACCTCGGCGGCGGTGGCCCGGTTCGCCGGCTTCGGATGGCGCAGGGACAGGAGCCCGCCGAGCACGACCATGACGATGACGCCGAGCAGCGGATACCACTGCCAGGCGACCCAGACCTCACCGGTGACGTACTTCTCCATGACGAAGAAGAAGGCGTTGACCGCGACCGCCAGAGCGAACGTGATGTTCGCATCCACCGCGGTGGCGCGCTTGTTGACGATGCCGAACACGAACGCGCCGAGCAGCCCGCCGTAGGTGATGCCCGCGACGCCCAACGCGAGGATGACGATGTTGCCCTCATCGGATTGGAAGATCGTGGCCGGGAGGATGAAAGCGATGCCCCAGCCGATCGTGGCCCAGCGCCCGACCTTGAAGCCCTCGGCGTCGGTCATCGGCGTCCTCTTCAGCCGTGCGTAGACATCGTTGACCGTCGACGACGACAGTGCCGACAGGGACGAGGACAGGGTCGACATGGCCGCGGCGAGGATGCCGGCCAGCAGCAGCCCCGAGATGCCGGGCGGCAGGCCTTCGATGATGAAGAGCGGGAAGATCTCGTCGTCGCGGCTCAGCCCCAGATCGGCCGGCAGGGCACGGTCGTAGTAGGCCCACAGCGCCAGTCCGACCGCGAGGAAGATCGCGAACTGGACGAAGACGACGACGCCGGAGACGATGAGAGCCTTCTGCGCCTCGACTTTGGACCGGCAGGACAGGAGCCGCTGAACGACGAGCTGGTCCGAGCCGTGGGAGGCCATGGCGAAGACCGCACCGCCCAGCAGCGAGGGAATGAACGAGTCGGCCGCCGAGATCGGATTGCCCTCGAAGATGAACATATTGAGCTTGCCCGCCGAGGCTGCCTCGGCGATCCATCCGCCGCCGAAGGACGCGGTGATGACGATGATCGTCAGCAGGCCGCCGGCGACGTAGAGGCACATCTGGGCCACGTCGACCCAGACGACGGCCTTGATGCCGCCGATGAAGGTGTAGACGATCGTGACCAGCGAGAGGACGACGATGATGACGAAGTAGTTGGTGTGGATGCCCAGCCCGTCGAGGATCACCTTGACGGGAATTGCGGCAGCCAGAACGCGGATGCCATCGGCCAGCAGGCGGGTGAAGAGGAAGGTCACACCCGCGGTTGTCTGGGTCGAGGTGCCGAAGCGCTTGCCCAGGTAGGCGTAGGCGGTGAGCATCTCACCGTCGTAGTACCGCGGCAGCATGAAGAAAGCGACGACCACCCGGCCGAGGATGTAACCCAGCCCCAGCTGCAGGTAGTTGATGTCCCCGAGGTAGCTCATAACCGGGATGCCGATCACCGTCAGGGCACTGGTCTCCGTGGCGACGACGGACAGACACACCGCCCACCAGGGGATGCTCCGGCCACCCAGGAAGTAGCCCTGGAGGTCCTTCTGCTTTCCGCTGAGCTTCAGCCCCAACCACGCCGTGGCGACGAGGTAGGCGATGATCACCAGAAGGTCGATGATCTGCATGGTGTTTCTCCTTCATCAAAGGGATATCTGTTGCTTCGAGAGGTGTGCGTCGGTGCAGGTTTCTCAGGTCGGCAGGATTCTCAGGTGCGCAGGTCTGGCCTCCAGAGGTGCGGGCAGGTTCAGGGGGCCGTGTCCCGGGCTCAGCCGCCCGGCGATGCTCCGATGTGCGGCACCCGTGAGATTCGGTTCGGTTCCCGCCAGGCCGTTCCAGCTCAACCACCCGAGCAGCGCCATGAGGAGGGCTTCCTTGGCGCCTTCGGGCAGTCCGAAGGCTTCCTCTGTGCCGGTCAGGGTGACGCCGGGCCCGAGTTCCGAGGCCAAACGTCCCAGCAGCGTCGGATTCCGGGTGCCCCCTCCGGAGGCGATGACCGTGGTGACTCCGTGGACTCGGCAGGCATCGGCGACCGTGCGTGCGGTCAGCGCCGTCACCGTGGCGATGGCATCATGCTCGCCGAGGTTGGTCCGAGTCCCGAGGAAACGGTCGAGGTAGTCTGCGTGGAAGAGTTCCTTGCCCGTCGACTTCGGTGCCGGCAGCCGGTAGTACGGTTCGGCCAGCAGTTCGGTCAGCAGCTCGTCGTCGACCCTGCCCCGTGCCGCCAGGTCGCCGTCGCGGTCGAAGCCCTCTTCGCCCATCCTGCGGGCGAGGACGTCGATGAGCGCGTTGGCCGGGCCGGTGTCGAAGGCCAACGGTGCACGTTCGGGCGCGAGGACCGTGATGTTGGCGATGCCGCCGAGGTTGAGCACCGCAGTCGGTGCCTCGACGTCACCGGCAAGCATTCCGTCGAGCATCCCGACGAGTGGAGCTCCCTGACCGCCGGCGGCGACGTCGCGGGCGCGGACGTCGGAGAGTACGGGGGCTCCGGTCGCCTCGGCGATCCAAGCGGGTTGGCCGATCTGCAGGGTCGAGGTGACGCGGCCGTCGGTGATGTCGTGACGCACCGTCTGACCGTGGGAGACGACGAGGTCGGCCTCGACCCCGACCTCGGTGCAGACCTGCTGCAGCGCCTCGGCGCTGAATCGGCCCAGGCGCGCATCGACGCTGGAGACCAGCGACAGAGGGACGTCGGCCGGCTCAAGGAGACGCAGGATATCGGCGCGCAGCCGGTGGTCGAATTCGACTTCTCGGCTGGCGAGGATGCGCGCCCCCAGCCCGGCATCGCCTCTGGGGCTGTGACTGCTCTGGCCGGCGTCGACTCTGGGGCTGTCGAGGACGAACTCGGCGAGGACCACGTCGAGGGCGTCGGCGGAGGTGCCCGTCATGAGGCCGGCGATGATCATACGTGATCTCCTTCGGGCTGAGGCTGCTGGGCCGATGCGGTGGGCCTGTCGCGGGCGGGCGGGCCGGTCTCGCCGAATCGATCGGGCAGGGTGAGTTCGGTGCGGATCTTGTAGCGATCGCCGCGGTAGACGGAGCGGACGAATTCGAAGGGCACACCGTCGGCCCCTCGCGAGGTGCGTTCGAAGAGCAGCGCCGGTGACTGTTCGGGAATGCCGAGCGCCTTCGCCTCGTCGGTGTCCAGAAGGGTCGGTTCGATCGTCTGCACACTGTGGTTGAGCGCGATGTCGAAGCGCGAGGCCAGCAGCTCGTAGAACGAACTGTTCTCCAAGTCCTCAGCGCTCAGGCCCGGAACGAGGGCGGCGGGAATGTGCAGCTCTTCGAGCGCGAGCGGTTCGTCGTCGGCCAAGCGCAGACGCAGAATCGTGATCACCTCGGCACCGTCGTCGATGTGCAGCCTGCGCCCGATGTGGGCACCCGCATCGGTCACGTCGAAGGCAAGCACACGGGAACCGGGGCGCATACCGCGGGCGAGCATGTCCTCGGTGAAGGAACTCGCCGCCAGAGGCTGATCGAGTTTCGGTCCGAGGGCGAACACACCGGCACCGTGGCGGCGCCGGACCACACCCTTGGCGACCAGTTCGTCGATGGCCCGACGCAGGGTCATCCGCGAGATGCCCAGCGCCTCAGCGAGCCGGCGTTCGGGTGGGAACTGCTCGCCGGCAGCCATGGACTCAAGGCGGTCGAGGAGCTGATCCCGTATCGAGTGGAATTTCGTCACGAGACCATTGAGGCATAGGACACACCTCAAAATCAAGACCACTGGTCTATTTTATGCGGAGCCGATCCCTGGACGGAGGTGGGAGGTTCACAGGCACCCGTCGAGCTTCTAACCTTGATTCATGACTGCATACACCGGACAGAAGCTGCTCGACACCCTCGACGCGCACGGTCTCGCGGATTGGCAGGGGCTGCCGGACTGCCTCGGCGCACGGTTCCTCACCGGCGACTTCGCGACCGGGCTCGACCTCACCGCACGCATCGGCGCCGCCGCCGAGGAGGCGAACCACCACCCGGACATCACCCTGACCTTTCCGCATGTCGATATCCGACTGACCAGTCACGACACCGGAGCCGTGACCGAACGCGACCTCGAACTCGCGGCACAGATCAGCGAGTTCGCCGCCTCGGCGGGGGTGAGCGCGGATCCGAGGATTCCCGCACTGCTCGAGCTCGGCATGGACACGGCGCACCGGGATGCCATCGCCCCGTTCTGGGCCGCCCTGCTCACCGGCGATGCGAGCAATGTCTCCGGCCCCGATGTCATCGACCCCGCCGGGCAGATGCCGCTGCTGTGGTTCCAGGACTGCGAAGAGCACGCGGTGCCGCATCAGCGCCTGCACGTCGACGTCTCGGTCCCCGGGGCGGTCGCACCCGAGCGCATCCGCGCGGCCGTCGAGGCCGGTGGCACGGTCGTCGATGAGTCCCAGGCGCCGTCGTTCACCGTCCTCGCCGATGCCGACGGCAATCGCGCATGCGTCTGCACCCTGGAGAATCGTCCGTAGCCTGGAGATCCGTCCGTAGCCTCAACTCTGCCGGAG
>NZ_JAKDJU010000166.1 GCF_030453725.1 Brevibacterium picturae | reverse complement strand
GGTGGGTGTGTCACGACAGGCATTGTGGGCGACTTTCGACGATCGCGGACCAACACAGGGCACAATGGAACCATGAGATACCTTGTTGCTCTGATCATCGGCATCGGCGCCCTGTTCGGCGTCAACTACTTTGCCGACCTCTTCTCGATGCCGCGCCCGTGGAATTCGCTGCTCATGGGTGCCACCGTCGGCATCACGATGGTCGTCGTCCTCCTGATCTGGGAGGTCGTCAAGCCCAGCAACAAGGACGCAGCACCGGCGAAGCCGGCGATGAGCGAGGAGGAGCGGGCGAACGCACGCGCCGAACGTCGCTCCCGATTGGCCGCCGAGGCGGGTGTGAGCACCGACGACACCGCCGGTACCGACGAGGCGCGATCGACGTCGAGAAACTCAGCCGGCGATGTTGACTCAACTGGCGACGCCGTTGATTCAACTGGCGACGGTGCTGATTCAGGTCGTGACGCTGAACCCAGCGACAGCGCCCCTGACTCGACGACAGAGGACACTGGTGCCGAGGCGAATGACGAGGGCGTGCCATCGGACTCTCACAGGCCACCGGACTCGGACGAGTCTCCGGACTCGGACGAGTCCTCGATCGAGGCGGAACCGAACGACGACACGGTTCAGCAGCAGCCGAACGACGGAGACACGGTTCAGCAGCAGCCGAAGGAGGGCGACACGGTTCGGCAGCAGCCGAAGCACGGCGACACGGTTCAAGCTGAACCGGCCACTCTGGCCCCTGATGAGTTCGACGAAGAAGCGACAGGGTCATCCCTTGAGAATCCTCCGACCGGAGAGCCGGGAGTCTCCGTGGACGCGCTGGAAGACGCCGAGGAGGCAGGCACCGATGACGCCGCCGACGATGGTCATGTCGACAGCGAACCCACGACACACGAGCCCGACTCGAAGCGCTGAGCGCTCAGCGCTGCCTACGGCGCGTAATGGGCGGCGAGGAGCTCGAGGCCCTCTTCGATGCTGACACGCGGTGTCCACCCCAGAACCTCCTGGGTGCGGCGCTGGTCGAACCAGTGCGCCGTTGAGAGCTGTTCGGCCAGGAACCTCGTCAGTGGAGGCTCATCGTCGTGCTCGCCCAGCTCCCATACCTTCTCCACGACCGATCCGGCCGCCAGCGCTGGGCCAACGGGAATGCGCAGCTTCGGCACCTCGGCGCCGCCGGCGATGGCGATGCGCGACATGAGCTCACCGATGGGGCGCGGCTGACCGTTCGTCACCACCAGCGACTCACCGTGTGTGGACGCGACGGCGTCGACGGCGGCAACGATCGCCTCGACCGCATTGTCGACGAACAGGGCATCGACGAGCGGGGCACCCGATCCGAGCACCGGCATCCGACCCGCCCGAGCACGATCGATGACCCGCTCAGTCAGCTGTGTGTCGCCGGGCCCCCACATGAGGTGGGGGCGCAGGACGAGGACCTTGAAGGCCGTCGAATCGGCACCCAGTGCGATGAGCTCCCCGGCGGCCTTCGTCCGCGCGTACTCACCTCGCGCCAGCTCGGGCGAGGCAGGACCGGCACCCGCACCGATGATCGAGTCACCGGTGTGGGCCACCGACGGAGAGGAGATGTGGACCAGGCGCCGCACACCGGCCGCCAGGGCTGCATCGACGAGAGTGCGCGTGCCGGTGATGTTCACGGCCTCGAACTCACCGGGGTCGCCCATCATCGACACCTTCGCCGCCAGATGCACAACAGCCTCGGAGCCGGTGAGCGCCTCGGCGACACTGCTCGGATCGGTGACCGACCCGAGCACGTCGCGGGCACCGGCCACCGAGGAGGGGCGGCGCTGCAGCGTCGTGACCTCGTGGCCGTCTGCCACCAGTGCACGGGCGACGGACGAGCCCAGGAGCCCGGAGGCGCCGGTGACGGTGATCTTCATGAGGACTCCTCAGACGGTCGGGATTCAGACCTTGGTGCGCACCGAACCGCCGGACAGGACGTGGTCGGCCCAGGTCGCGAGACGGGATCGGTCGATCTTCGAATTGTGGCGGATGTCGGTCGGGAACGTGGGAGCGACGAGGACCGCGGTGAGATCGTGTCCGACGACCTCGGCAACGAGCTCACGCAGCCGCGCCGTCAGGTCCAGCGGTGCCAGACCGGGGGAGAGTTCGGTGGCTTCGGCGTCGAGGACGGCCACGAGCGACTGCGTCCCGGCGGGGCCGATGCCCACGACCGACGAGCGGCTGACCTGCTCGTCGGAATCGATGAGCGCTTCGAGACCGCCAGGGCCCACCGGGCCGCGAGGTGTGGTGACCACATGCTGCAGACGGCCCTCGAGCCAGACTCGGCCCTCGGCGTCGATGTGGCCGATGTCGTTCGTCCGGTGCCAGGTCCGACCGTCGAGATCGTCGCGCGCCGAGGCGGCGGTGGTGGCCCAGAGGTTGTCGTAGCCGGACTTGATGTGGGCGGCGCTGACGACGAACTCGCCCAAGTGGCCCTGCGCCTCAACGCCTTGTTCCAGCGTGTCTGCGGACGCACCCGTGCCGTCGATCGGGGCCAGAGCCAGCTCGACGCCGTCGATGGGCCGGCCCACGCACACGCCGAGATTGGGTGTGGCATCTGCGGCAATCACACCGTCATGGTCGATATCTGTGAGCAGGAGGCCCTCGGTCATGCCATACGGCGAGTGAATGCTCGCGTTGGGGAACACCTCGGCGATGGCATCCATCAGCTCCAGCGGCACGGGCGCCCCGGCGGAGAGGACGAGTTCGACCCGCGCGCACGCGGCCTTCTGCTCCTCATCCAGGTCAGAGGCGGTGGCCGCAACATTCCTGTACGCAGCGGGGGAGGCGAAGACCATCGTGGAATGACCGGCGATGATCGCATCGGAGATGGCGCCGGCCGTCAGCGTCTTCGGCTTCGTCACGGACATGTCCGGAGTCACCGAGGTGGCCCCGATGGCCGGCCCCAGCAGGGCGAAGGGCGGGAAGCCGGCAACCAGACCGGTGCCTTCGCGGACGTCGAAGACTCGGGTCAGCACTGCCGCGAGGGCCGAGATGTCGCCGTGGGTGTAACGCACACCCTTGGCCGGTCCCGTCGACCCGGAGGTGAAGAGGATCGCCGCATCGTCGGTGGCTGCCGGGGTCGGCAGATCGGCGTGGTGCGTGGTGCGCGAGAGCGCTGTCAGGCTGGTCTCGACCTGGAACAGCTTGGCCTGCGTCCGTCCCAGCGGGGACACGGAGATGCGGCGGCCGGGCCAGTTGAAGGCGCGGGCGAGCCCGAGTCCGGGCAGTTCTCCGATGATCCACTGCGGATCCGCCGAGGTGGTCGCCCGGGTCATGCCCTTCGGTCCCAGGCCGGCATCGGCGACGACGGCGACCGCGCCGATCTTCAGGCAGGCGTAGAGGGCCGCGGTGAGGTTGTTGCCGGGCGGAACGAGCATGGAGACCCTGTCGCCGGGGCGTACGCCGAGTTCGAGCAGGCCGCCGGCGATGCTCGTCGTCACGTGCCAGAGGTGGCGCCAGGTGATCTGCTGGGCAGGGTTCTGAGCGAAGTCCACCGAGGCGATGGTCTCGTCATCGTGGCGGGCGTCGAGGATCGCGGTCACGCCGCGGGCAGGGGCTGCGTCCCGTGTCTGTACGTCGGCGTCTGTGCCTGTGCTGTCGACGGTCGTCGCTGCGGCGCTCGCGATCTTGACGGGTGCGCTCTCAGCGGATGCGCCTGAAGCAGCGCTCGCTCCAGCACCATCGCCGGGGAACTGCGTCTTCAGCCAGTCGGTGACGACTCCGGCCACGTCGTAGTCCTCGCTGATCAAGTGTGAGCCCAGTTCGAAGCGGTGCACATCGGCCTGGGGCAGACGCTGTCGCAGGTCACGCAGATAGCGCTCGAGGAACACCGGGTCCTTCGGCCCCCACACGAGGAGGGCAGGATGATCGATGGCTGCGATATCGGCGCCCACGCGCTGCAGCTCGGAGTGGGACGGGTGGCTGACATCGACGGGGATGTCGGCGACGAAGCCACCGATCCCGTGCCGCAGCGACACAGAGTCATACGGAGCGCGGAAGGCGTCCTTGATCTCCGGGTCGAGGCCGCCGAGGCTCATCGTCACCCGCAGGAACCAGTCGGTGACCACGGTGGCAGTCGGCAGCATGGGCCCGGCCAGCGTCGCCCGCAGAGGGGCCGGGATCGGGGCGTCCTCGGGCTGGTGGACGGCCGTGTTCAGGCTGATCGAGGCGGAGACGAGATCGGTGTTGCGTGCCGCCCATCCCAGGGACAGGACACCGCCCCAGTCATGGCCGATCGTCACGATCGGATGGTCGGCGGACGCGGCTGCGTCGCGGTGTGCGGCACTGCCGGCTACCTCGGCGAGCAGGGCAGACACGACGGAGTCGAAGTCGTCGATGCGCTGGGACATGCGGCGCACCTCGGCGCCCTGGGGGGTCGGAAGCGACTCATGGCTCAGCCTCTCGGAGAAGCCCATGTCGAGCTGGTCGGGGGCGATGAGGCGCCACACGCGTCCCCCGGTTCGTGCTGCGTTCACGCTCGCCTGGGCCAGATGGCGCCACAGGTACGACCAGGTCGGGTTGCCGTGGAGGGCGAGGATCGTGCCGGTCGGTTCGAGCCCTTCGGCGCGCAGCACCTCGAGGGTGTCGAGAACGTGGAAGGAATGCGGCCCATCCTCGGTGACTGCCTCGACGATTCGGGACCAGGCGGGGTCCCACTCGGGCAGCGTCGGGGGAGTCTGAGCCGGCCGTGCAGGAAATCTCATTGAACCTCTACCACTCGATTTCGGTCATTGCGGTGTTGAGTCCCGACCCGACTCCCATGCACAGAATGCGGTCGCCGGGCTTGAGGCTCGATGCCTCACGGCTGAGCGTGATCGGCAGGGATGCCGGTCCCACGTTACCCAGCTCCGGATAGGTGATCGGAATCCGATCGGGATCGAGATTCGCGGCCTTCGTGATCGAGTTCACGTGCACATCGGAGACCTGGTGCATGATGTAACGATCCATGTCGCGCCAGTCCCAGCCGTCCTCGTGAGCTTCCTCCCAGGCTGCGACGACGAGTTCCATGCCACCGGCCAGCAGGCCCTTGGTGTCGGTGAACATTCCGTTGTGATCGCCCACGCACAGTTCGTGGTGCTGGGTCGCGGCACGGGTGATGCCGCCGAGGATGCGGTGGCTGTTCGGATGCTTGTCGGCAGGCCCGAGGACGGCGGCAGAGGCACCGGAACCCAACGTCAGGGAGGCGAATTCGTTGAGGTACTCCTCGCGGCTGATGCCCGGGCGGGTCAGTCGGCGCAGCGTGGCCTCCTGGACCCGGGAGGCATCCTCGCCGGCGACGATGAGTGCGTACTCGATCTGGCCGGCGTCGATCATGCTCGCCGCCAGGGTCATTCCGTTGACGAAGCCCAGGCAGGCGTTGGCGATGTCGAAGTTCATCGCCTGCGGGCCCAAACCGATGCCCGCATGAACGCCGACTGCCACGGAGGGCTCGAGGTGCTCACGCGTGACCGAGGTGTTGATCATCAGCCCGATCGAGTCGGGGGAGACACCGGCCTCGGCGAGGGCCTTCTTCCCGGCCGTGATCGCACCATCGGCGAAGTGGCTCGGCTGGTCCCAGTTGCGGCGTGCGTCGACGCCGGCGACGCGCTGCAGGAGCCCGGTCGGCAGATTGAGGGTTGACAGTGTATCGGCGAGGCGGTCGTCGAATTCTTGTGAGGTCACTTCATTGGGGGCGAGGGTCTCGGTCAGGCCGAGAAGCGCCACGTTCGAGTGCCGGAAAGTTGCGTTGCCATTCGCCAATTGAGGTTCTCATCCCTTTGCGGGTCGTTCGTCGTAGTCTGCTGCGGGCCGATGCGATGCACACTTGAAGCGCGTCACGACGGGGAAGTCCGGAGACTATCTTATATCCCCGAGGCTGAGATGTTTCTCAGCGAGTGAACCAGGTGAATCCGTCATAGGCCATCCCGGTCGCGCAGAGGACCGCGATCCCGGCCAGAATGATCGACGTCACGGTATGCGAGACCTTCGATGCTTGGAAGCGAACGGCCCGCGAATGGGACATGGGCCGGTCGGTGACGAAACGTCCGAACTGGGCGAAGATCCGCCAGTCCATGACGTCGATGAGGGACTTCGCCGCCAGGGTGACGACGATGATGCAGCCGATGCCCATGAGCAGGAGGAAGACGAAGCCCATGAAGCCGAATTCGCGGAAGAACTCGACGACGCGATCGGCGATGGCGGTGGCGAAGCCGGTGAATCCTTCGCTGAAGGGCAGTGCGTCGAAGGAATCGGTGATGCGGCCCAGACTGTATCCGTCGCGTTCGGTCCGTTCTGCGCCGATGAACATGGCGACGGCGGCGGCCAGGGCGACGAGGAGGTTGATGATCGTGATCGTCGAATTGTCCGGCCAGAACTCGAGGGACTTCAGTGTGTACGTCGATGCCAGCGCCACGCAGATGATCGCACCGGCCAGGGCGCCGACGGTGGCGGGCAGGAGGAGGTTGTTGAAGAACACGAAGGCGATGACGGCGATGAGGGCGGCGCCGAAGATATAGGTGAACACCGCCAGCGTGTCGCCGTTGGAGGAGGTGGCCGCACGGCGGTTCGCCTCGA
>NZ_JAKDJU010000165.1 GCF_030453725.1 Brevibacterium picturae | reverse complement strand
TCCGTCACGATGCTCACGAGACTGCGGCCAAACTGCTCGCTGCCTCGAGTCCTTCGAAGACCGCTTCCTCCACGGTCCGCGGTGCCACGGCATCGCCGATGGTGCGAACGCTGGCGGACCGGAAGTCGAGGTCGGGGGCCACGGACCGTGGGGCAGCGGAGACGATTGTGGCTGCCACGCCGTCGACTTCGTGGACGATCTCGCACAGTGTCGACTGCAGGTACCCGGTGTCGGCATCGACCCCGACCAGGCGGGCATCGTTGACGAAGTCGACTCCTGCTCGCAGGGCCTGGGACATGAGCAGAGTGCGCGTGTACTGCTGGATTGCGGCTCCGGCGAAGTTCGCCGCGGTCGCCAAGGTCACCGGCACCCTGGCCTCGGCCAGGCGCAGGGCGATGCCCAGCCCGATCCAGTCGCCCTTCCAGTCTGTGACGAGCACCCGGCCGGCGGGAAGTCCTGGCTGAGTGCTCAGATAGTCACGCGCCCCGACGACAACGGCCTCGTCGTCGACCTCGAGCAGCGGCATGCGCTGGACGGCACCGGTCGCGACGATGACGTGATCGGGCGCCAGTCCGTCGAGGACCTCCTGAGTCACCGTGGTCGACGTCCGAATATCGACACCGGCTCGTCGTGCCTCGGCGCTCAGATTCGTCGCGGCTCCCCCGAATTCGGCCCTGTAGGGCAGCTCCTGAGCCAACAGCACCGCCCCGCCGAGGTGGGGCTCCCGTTCGCAGAGAACGACGTCATCTCCCTGTTCTGCTGCCACGGCTGCGGCCTTGAGTCCGGCGGGGCCTCCCCCGATGACGAGCACACGACGTCGGGTCCTCACCCTCGGCCGCGGCAGGAACGTCAGTTCCCTGCCCGATTCGGGGTATTGGATGCAGGAGATGGGCACACCCATCTGGAAGTGTCCGATGCAGGCCTGGTTGCAGCCGATGCAGGCACGGATCTCATCCACGTCATCGCGCTGTGCCTTCCGGGCCATCGCGGGATCGCTGATCATCGCCCGGGTCATGATCGCCATGTCTGTACGCCCTTCGGCGATGGCTTTCTCCGCCTCGTGGGGCTGATTGATCCGTCCGGCGACCATCACCGGTTTGTCGGTGATCTTCTTGACTTGTTCGGACAGGCTCGCGGCATAGGCCGGGTCGATCTGCATCGAGGGGACGATGTGGACCGCGCCCTGCAGGGTCGAGGAGTCCCCGGCCGTGATCGAGAAGTAGTCGAGGCAGTCCACGTCTTCGTCACCGGCCCCGCTGCCTGTCGTCATCGCATTGAGGTGTTCGATGAGGTCGAGGACCTCGGTCGCGACGAGCCCGTCCTCCGTCTTCTCCTCCCCCGAGATCCGCAGTCCCACCACGACATCGGGGCCGACGGCCGCCCGGACCCCGGCGACGACCTCGGTGAGGAAGCGCCGCCGGTTGGCCGGGCTGCCGCCGTATTCGTCGGTGCGCGTGTTCACCCTCGGATTGAAGAACTGAATCGGCAGGTAGCCGTGGCTGGCCACGATCTCGACCCCGTCGATGCCGCTGTCGGCGATGCGCTTGGACGCAGTCGCATATCCGGCGATGATCTCCTTGATCACGGCGGTGCTCAGCGCCTCGGGGACGACCTTGAAGCGCTCCTGCGGTTCGTCGCTGGGTGCCACGGCCCGCGGTGCCATCCCGCGCTCGCCGTCCATGACCTCACGGCCGGGGTGGAAGAGCTGGGCGAAGATGGTGGTCCCATGACGGTGGACCGCCTCGGCGACGGCGCGATAGCCGGGCATCGAGGAGTCCTCGGTGGCCATGAGCACGTGATTCGTATAGCGGGCGGTCTCGTGGACGCCGGAGACCTGGAGGACGATGAGTCCGCAGCCGCCCTGGGCTCGCGCTTCATGGTAGGCCACGAGGTCATCGCCGATCATCCCGTGATCGTCGAGAACGGTGTCATGGCCCGAGGACACGATGCGGTTGCGGATGGTCCGCCGGCCCAGTGTGATGGGTTCGAAGAGATGCGGGAACAGTGAAGACATGATCGTCCTTGATGCATGCGGGTGAGTGCTGACGCATTATTCATATCACGGTATTGATAACTCGGACAAGAGCTGTGAGCGCTCGCATCGGGACTCTCTGACGCCCCAACTGTGATTGTCCCCCTGCATCGCGATCGCTGAGGATCTGCCCAGAAGTCCCTTTTCGATCGCCGCGACCACGGCTTGCACAGATGAGGTGACGCGATGGAGTCCATCGGTGAGGAGCCCTCCGTCTCGTCGTCATCGGAGGTTGGCTGCTCGGAGGCGTCGCCGTGGTTCCGCCGCATCCAGATCGCGTGGTCTCAGATCACCATGATCTCCCCACCCGGACCGGGAGGGTCGACAACCGGCCGAACCCCCAGCTTCGGTCCGGGCATGTAAGAATCGATGCATGAGCACTCACCGCTCCCCCACCTCGGCGACCGCGTCCGGTCAGTCGGTTCTGAAACGTCTGAGTCCGGCCGGCCGGCTCATCGGGCTCGATGCCGCACGCGGTATCGCCCTGTTCGCGATGATGGTCACGCACATCTTCGCACTCTCCGACCCGGCCGGGCTGCCGACGTGGGCAGCGGTGTTTGCGGGGCGCGCCTCGGCGCTGTTCGCGGTCCTCGCCGGCTGTTCGCTGGTGCTCTCGACCCGGTCCCGGATGGCCGCCTCCGGACGTCTGCGCGATGCCGTGCCCAGTGTGCTCATCCGCGCGGGAGCGATCATCTTCATCGGGCTGTGCCTGGGCTCGGTGTCGACGCTGCTGGCCGTCATCCTCGTCAACTATGGGGTCATGTTCGCCATTGCGATGCTGTTCCTGCGCCTGCGAGCCAGGTCCCTCTTCATCATCGCGATCGTGTGGATGGTTCTCAGCCCTGTGCTGTCGATGGTCGTCCGCAGTCAGTTCGGGCTGGAGCCGATGTACTCGGCGATGTCGTGGTTCGATCTGGCGACTCCGCTGACCATGCTCCACGACCTGGTGCTCACCGGCTACTACCCGATTCTGCAGTGGCTGTCCTACATCCTGTTGGGGATGGCTGTCGCGAAGATCGACATCGGCAAGCACCTCATGTCCCTCTTCGCCGGCGGTCTCGGACTGTTCCTCGTCGGCAAGGGAGTCTCCTGGCTGCTCATCAACGTCGCCGGCGGCGGTTCCGCTCTGGTCCGTGTCTCTGAACTGTATGGGACCGATCTCAATGCGGCGCTGTTCACCGGCAGCTACGGGGTGACGCCGACGACGTCGTGGTGGTGGCTGGCGATCGCGGGCCCACATTCGGGCACGCCCTTCGACTTGCTCTCCACGGCCGGGACCGCGCTGTTGACCATCGTCGTGTGTCAGTCCCTGGCGGTGCTGCTGGGGCGACGCACGTGGGTGCTGGCGCCGCTGACGGCACCAGGGTCGATGCCCTTGAGCGTCTACTCCACTCACGTCGTGCTGCTCGAGATCACCCGCCCCTGGGTCGAGGCCAACCCGATGCTCGGCGGTGAGGCGATGTCGCCGCAGACCGTCGAGTTCGGCCTGCACGCTCTCGTGTTCATTGCATCCGCGCTGATCTGGAAGCTGGCGATCGGTGCGCACGGCCCACTCGAAGGAGGAATCGCCGCGATCATCCGGTCGGCATCACCCGTGCCGGACGCGAGGTCGGGGCAGGCGGCTGCAGAGTCCGGGCCGGAGGCCGGACCGGGAGCGGAATCCGGGAACGGAGACCGAGCCGGTTAGGAATTCTGTGTCGCGCCCGCCCGATACATATTGACCGACTTGCGCATCGTCGACCTGGCGCGCTTGCGATCTCCGCACGCATCGTAGGCACAGGAGAGACGGAACCATGACCGCCAGTCCTCGGGCGCAGCTTCGGCCTCGGACTGGTACTGCCCGAAGGCTTCGTCGGCGGATTCGCGGATGATTCTCCCACCTGGGGTTCGCGGCAGATCATCGACAGGCAGACCGCCCTCGGACTTCAGGATGCGTGCCAGCTTCTCCGTCCGTGCACCGAACATGAGCTCGACGATCAGCGTCCAGGCCCCGACGAGGGGCAGGACGAAGAGTGCGATGCCCATCAGTCGGGGAACCAGATCGGGTTCCCTGACCAGTATCCATGCTCGATGCCCCATGAGGACGAAGTAGAAGACGAGCACCACTGAGACGACGATCGCCCCGATTTTGCCCTTGGACATCAGAGGTCGAGCATATTCTCGAGACCGTGCAGCAGACCGGTGTACCCGGAGATCGAGCGCACAGCGGTGACGATTCCCGGCATGAACGCCGAGGTGGAGTGTGAGTCCGTGCGGATCGTCAGGGCTTCACCGCTGGAGCCGAAATGGATCTCCTCCGAGGCCGTCATGCCCTGCTGACGGATGGCGTGGACGTGGATTCCGTCGACGACGGCACCGCGGGCACCGTTGGGATCCATCTCCGTCGCGTCGGGAACCGCAGGCAGTCCTGCATCCTTCCGAGCTGCGGCGATGCGCTGCGCGGTGTGGTTGGCCGTTCCCGACGGTGCGTCGAGCTTGCGGGGATGGTGGATCTCGACCACCTCGGCGGAGTCGAAGTACGGTGCTGCCAGCTCTGCGAAGCGCATCGCCAGGACCGCGCCGATCGAGAAGTTCGGGGCGATGAGCACGGCCGTGTCCGTATGCTTGCTGAGCAGGTCTTCGAGGCTGGAGAGTTTGTCCGCGTCCCAGCCGGTGGTGCCCACGACGGTGTCGATGTCGTTCTCGACGAGGAAGCGCACATTCGCCTCCGTCGAGGCGGGAACCGTGAGTTCGACCGCGACGTCGACGTTCTTCTCAAGCACAGTCTCGAGGGAGTCGCTGCTGCCCAAAGTCGCGACGAGTTCGAGGCCCTCGGCCTCGGTGATGGCGTCGACAGCTTGGGCACCCATGCGGCCCTGTGCTCCGATGACGGCTACTCGAATCGCATTCATAAGTCCGTAACTCCTTGCTCGACGATCTCCGCAAGCCAGTCTAACGACTCTCGCTGCCGCCACCGTCATCAGGCGAGGTGGTCTCGGACGCAAGGATCGGCAATCTGCGCCGCTGAGGCCGTGGATCCCCGACCAGTCGAGCACATTCTTCTGTGTCGTAACGGACTCCGTCGTAGCTCAGCCGTTCACGTTGCCGTCCTTCGACGATGAATCCGGCACTCTTGGCGACCGCAGCCGATGCCGGATTGTTCACGCGGTACCCCAGCTCGAGGCGATAGACTGCCAGCGCTTCGTGGAGGTGATCGACGATGCTGCGCAGACCGGCTGCGGCCAGCCCCTGACCACGGGCGTTCGAATCGAGCCAATAGGAGATCCAGGCGGTCGAATGCCGCCGATCGATGGCTGTCGCCATGACGTTGCCGACGGGAGTCGACACCCTGGCTGCCTCTTCGCTCATGTATCGACCGGCAGTTCGATCGGTGTCAGAGTTCGAGTCCTCCTGCACGATGGCGAAGGCAACGGCGGATCCGTCTTCTTCTGCGGTCCAGATCTCATCCAGCCACGCCTGCGCACCGGCGAGCGATTGATCGTCAGGGATGTTGTTGAGGAGGTCCGAATCGGCTCGGACATAGATGCCGGCCAGTGCGTCTGCATCATCGCGGTGCCACCGTCTGAGGAAATCGCTCACGTGCCCAGCGTATCGGGCCGGTCACTCAGGAGTCTCCCGATTACCTGGATACCTTCCGGGCATTGGGCAACCTTTAGCCGGGTGGCCCAACGACCGGAAGGTTGCCAGCGTGGTCTGCGCAAGGACGCGCGCGGTTTCCGGGCCAGCCCATCACACCGCGCTACCGGCCCCCGGGCAATGCCCTGAGAGACACAGAACGGCGGCCCCGCCGCAATGGGTCGGAGCCGCCGCTGTGGGGTCTGTGCGGCTATCAGCCGAGCAGGAGGCCCTTGGTCTGAGCCACGGCGCGGTCGAAGCGTGCGCCTGCATCTGCCCAGTTCACGATGTTCCACCAGGCCTTGACGTAGTCAGGCTTGACGTTCTGGTAGTCGAGGTAGAAGGCGTGCTCCCACATATCGAGCTGGAGAACCGGGGTTCCGCCGAGCTGGATGTCCGACTGCTGGTCCTTGAGCTGTTCGATGAAGAGATTTCCACCGAGCTGATCGTAGACGAGCACGGCCCATCCGGAGCCCTGGATCGTCGTGGCTGCCGTGGTGAAGTGCTCACGGAACTTGTCGAAGGAGCCGAACTGGTCATCGATGGCAGCTGCGAGTTCGCCGACGGGCTTGTCGCCACCGTCTGGAGACATGTTGTTCCAGAAGATCGAGTGGTTGACGTGACCGCCGAGGTTGAACGCGAGATCGCGGGTCAGCTTCGGCACGTTGGCGAGGTTTCCGCTTTCGCGGGCTTCTGCCAGCTGTTCAACAGCGGTGTTGGCACCCTTGACGTAGGTTGCATGGTGCTTGTCGTGGTGCAGCTCCATGATGCGAGCCGAGATGTGCGGCTCAAGTGCGGAGTAGTCGTAGGGCAGTTCCGGAAGGACGTACTGCTCAGCCATGAAATTCCTCCTGAAGAGAATTGATGTCCACCAGAATCGGTGGCTTCATTTCGACCCTATAACAGGGTCTCATCTTCGACAACACGGTATTCGCGGGGTCTATTCCAGATGACGCCATGTGACCTCGGAGAATATCGTGTCAACGCAGAAATGAG
>NZ_JAKDJU010000164.1 GCF_030453725.1 Brevibacterium picturae | reverse complement strand
CCGGCCTCGGGGTTCAGGCCTTCTGCTCTGTGAGTCCCTTCGCGATCTGGTCAGAGGTGGTCGCCTTGCGCAGCTTCTGCTCGACCGCGATGATGACCAGCGCACCCAGGCCCACCGCCGAGACCCACAGGTTCGGGTAGACCAAGGCTATGCCGCCGGCGACGAGCAACAGCCGTTCGACGACGTTTGCCGAACCGAAGAAGTAGCCGGCCAGACCCGCTGAGACTCCGACCATGCCCAGAATCAGCGTGACCAGGGCAATCAGCATCTCCGACACGGTTCCCTGCAGCAGAAGTGCCGGCTCCAGGATGAAGACATACGGGATGAGGAAGCCCGCAATGGCGATACGCAGCGCTGTGACACCTGCGCGCATCGGATTCGCCGCCGCAATGCCCGCACCGGCATAGGCCGCCAGACACACAGGAGGTGTGATATCGGCGAGGATGCCGAAGAAGAACACGAACATGTGTGCGGCGATGAGCGGAACGTCGAAGTTGTTGTACAGGATCGGCGCGGCGATGGTGGCCGTGACAACGTAGTTCGCCGTCGTCGGAAGTCCCATGCCGAGCACCAGGCAGGCGATCATCACCATGAACAGCACGATGAAGAAGTTGCCTCCCGCGAGATCGACGAGTCCCTTGCCCAACTGCCCGCCGAGTCCCGTCACCGTGACGGTGCCGGCGACGATCCCAGCTGTCGCACAGGCCGCGATGACCGGCAGGGCCGTTCGTGCGCCCGAGACGAGCAACTCGACGAATCCCCGCGGAGTGAGGCGGGTGATCTTGCGCAGGAAGCTGAGGATGAACCCTGTGCCGATGCCGAACAGTGCCGCACGGATCGGCGACATGCCGGACAGCAGAGTGAGGACGATGACGACGAGGGGCAGGAGCAGGTCGAGGCGTTTGAGCAGCTCGATGCCGTTGGGAAGGCTGCTCTTCGCCATTCCCAGGATTCCGGTGGTCTTCGCCTCGAAGTGGATGGAGAGGAACGCTCCGAGGAAGTAGAGGAGAGCGGGAATGATGGCGATGACGATGAGCCCGTTGTATTCGAGGTCGGGCACATTCTGAGCCATGATGAATGCCGCGGCGCCCATGATCGGCGGCATGAGCTGCCCGCCGGTCGATGCTGTGGCCTCGGTCGCGGCGGCGAAGTGGGGTTTGAACCCGGCCCGCTTCATCAGCGGAATGGTGAACGATCCCGATGCGACCGTGTTCGCAACCGACGAGCCCGAGACCATTCCCTGCAGACCCGAGGCCACCACGGCCGCCTTTGCCGGGCCGCCGGTGAACCTGCCGGTCAGCCGGTAGGCGAGATCGTTGAAGAACTGGCCGATGTTCGTGTGGACGAGCATCACTGCGAAGAAGAGGAAGAGGAAGATGAAATTCGCCGACACCTGGATCGGCGTGCCGAAGATGCCCCCGCCGCTGGACAGGAACATGCCTGTGGCGAGGTCTTCGACGCTCAGCCCCGAATGCTTGAACACCGGCAGGTAGTTGCCGAAGAGACCGTAGAGCAGAGCGATTCCGGCGATGATGACGATCGGCAGGCCGACGCATCGACGTGTCGCCTCGAGGATGAGGAGGACTCCGAGGACGGCGACGAAGAAGTCGAGTTCGGAGTATCCGAGAATCTGCACCGAGTTGCTCACCAGGCGCGTGTAGTCGAAGAACACGTAGAGATTGCAGCCGAGCCCGGCCAATCCGAGGACGACGTCGTACCAAGCGATCCCCTTGCCACGGCCGATGAGGATATCGGCCACCCGGTTTCCGCTGGCCGGCGCGTCGAGCAGCCGCTTGCTGGCCGGGTAGAGGAAGAAGATCAGGGCAGTCGCCCCCGCAAGATGCAGCGACGAGTGCATCCACGTGTTGAATGGACGCTCCAGCGCCGCATAGAGGTGGTAGAGGGTGAAGACGATCGAGATGCCGCCGATGACCCACGCCCACCACCCGAGGTCGGTGCGGAATCGACTCGAGGTGTCGACCTTGCGCAGCACCTCGGCGGAGTCCTTCTTCGCTTCCGCGGTCTGCTCGGCGACCGCCCCGGCCGCGTTGTCGGATGGCCGGGGCGGTGTCGGGTGATCACTCACGGCAGGTCAATGCCTTCTTCTTCGTAGTACTTCTGGGCTCCGGGGTGCAGCGGCACATCGCCGACGCCCAGCATGGCGGAGTCCTTGGTGATCAGCTTCCCGACATCCAGCGTGACCTCATCGCTGTGCTCGAACAGCGCCTTGGTCATTCCGTAGGCGGTGTCCTCACTGACCTGGTCCGTGGAGGCCACCAGGGATGCGAAGACGGACACCGTGGGCACGTCCTCCTCGAGGAAGTCATAGGCATCGGCAGGGATGTCGTAGGACTCGGCACCGCTGTTCTCTTCGATCGCCGAGGTCGTCTTCTCGTCGAGGCCGAGGAGTTCGACGTCGGTGGTCGCCGCCAGCTGTGTCAGCCCGGCCACCGGGGTGCCGACGACGAAGATCGTCGCATCGATCTGCTTGTCGGCGAGCATATCGGTCGAGGCCCCGAAGTCAGTGATCTCCGGCGTGTAGTCCGCCTCGCCGATGTTCGCCGCGTCGAGCACGGCGTCCGAGATCGCGCGGGTGCCGGAACCGGCATCACCGACAGCGATCTTCTTGCCCTTGAGATCCTGAACGGACTCGATCCCGGAATCTTCACGCACGATGATGTGCGCGGCTTCGGGGTAGAGCGAGGCGATCCACCCGACATTGTCGATCTTCGTGCCATCGAGGTCTTCGAGCTCACCCTTGACGGCGTTGTTCGCAGTGTCGCTCTGAGTGAAGCCCAGCTGCCACTCACCCTGGTAGATCTTGCCGAGGTTCTCGGCCGAGGCGCCGGACTCCACATAGTTGACGGAAGTGCCGTCGACATTCTCTTCGAAGATCGTCGCGAGCTCGCCGCCCAGGGGATAGTAGGTTCCGGAGGTGCCGCCGGTTCCGAAGGTGAGGTCATTCGTGGTCTCACCTCCGTCGCCGGAACCTCCGCCGGAGTCTCCGCCGGATCCGCAGGCGGAGAGGGAGAGGGCGAGCGCGGCGATGGCCGCAACGGTCATGCGTCTGATTTTCATGTTTTCCTCTTCGTCGTTGAGCTTCTGTTGCCAGCTGCCTTGCTGATCGCTCGGTTGCTTCCCTCCGACAGTATGCGGAGGTCGTCTTCATTCGTGGACTCAGACCGAATGTTTGCTGAATCGTTAGCTGCCTGCTTCATTCTGAACCAGTCGATACGGTGAGATCGTGGCCTCCCCCGCCTCGGCGAGAATCTCCTCGCGGCTCTGACCACGCCGGATGAGCGAGTACTCAACTGCTTCCGGGGTGGCCCTGTACCCGAAAACGGGCACTCGCGGGAGGAGGTTGTAGGAGAACGGATTGGAGAAGTAGTAGGCGCCGGTGTCGGGCACGGCCACGATGTCGCCGGCATCGAGGCGCGGCAGCAGACGATCGCGGGCCAGGAGGTCACCGGCGAAGCAGGCCGGTCCTGCGACATCGGTGGGGACCTCCTCGGCGGATTTGTGATTGCCGTCCGGATCGAAGGGGAGGATGCGCAGCGGCCAATCGGCCGGGGCATAGGCCGTGCGGGTGGCGACCTGGACGCCGGCGTGGGTCATGGCGATGCGTCGGCCGCCGGTGGTCTTGGCGTATTCGACGTGGGTGAGGATGGTGCCGGCCTTGGCCAGCAGTGCGCGCCCGAATTCGGTGATGATGTCGAAGTCGAACAGGCCGGGGACCTGGGCGGCGAGCACAGCGCGGTAGTCGGCGAATGTCGGGGTGATCTCTTCGCCGGCGAAGTTCACGGGCAGCCCCCCGCCGATGTCGATGCGGGTGACCTGACGGTCACGGCCGTGAGCCTGAGCGGCACGCCGGTTGATCTCCTGCGCGAGATCGACGACGACTTCAATGCCCGCCGCAGCCTGGTCGAGGCTGATCCCCTGGGACCCGGAGTGCACGTGGATCTGGTTGAGCCAGGGGCGGGCCAGGTAGGCGTCGATGAGTGCTTCGCGAGCGCCCGGGTCGGCCAGGCCGATGCCGAATTTCGAGGTCTGTGTGGCGGTCGACAGCGCACCGATCGTGCCCGTGCCCGACTGCGGATTGATCCGGATCCCCACCCTCGCCGAGGTGGCCCCGGGCTCGGGGGCGACCGCCTGGTTCGCGTCGGGGTCGAGGGGCGCGTCGGCTGCTAGGTGTCCCTCGGTTTCGAGGGGTGCGTCGGCTGCGAGGATCGCATCGAGTCGATCGAGTTCCTCATAGTTGTCGATATTCATCGACACCCCCAGCGACACGGCACGCTTGAGCTCGGACAGGGTCTTCGCCGGAGAGTCGAAGACGATGCGCTCAGGAGCGAAGCCTGCTGTCAGGGCGAGATCGAGCTCACCGGGACTGGCAACCTCGCAGCCGGCACCGGCCTCGGCATAATAGCGCAGCAGGGGCTGCAGCGGCACGGCCTTGCAGGCGACGGCGTGAAGGACGTCGGTGCTCCCGGAGAATGCCGCGGTCAGGCGCTCGTACGCGTCAGAGACCTGGTCGAGGTCGATGAGTCCGATCACCGGAGTCGCGTCGTCGAGTGTCGGTGACAGGGCGTCGACACCGTTCGCCTCGGCACCGGTTCCTACGGCACTGCTTTCACTGGTCGAGCTCTGCGCCACTGCCTTGATCACTCGATCTCGGCTGGCCTGGACCGGCGGCCCCGACTGGTTGCTGTGCATATCGTCCTTCGTTCGTGGTGTGCTGTCACTTTAGAACGCCGCAACCAGGACGAACGAACAATAATCTGCCAAACTTTTTCCTGCAGCCTTGTAAGAACCGCACATCCGAGGCCTGTGACGATTCGACACCGACCAATGCCTCGAGGCCCTCAGCTGAGTCAGCGGCTTTCCCTGTCGTAGACGAGCACAGCGAACTCCAGCCACAGCCTGCCCGCACGATCCGCCGTCGACAGGCCCGTGATCTCCTCGATCCGGGTGAGACGATGCCGCAGAGAATTCGTGTGGACGTGCAGACGACGGGACGCCTCGGCGGAGTTTCCGACCGTTGCAAAGTATGCGCGCAAGGTCTCGAGCAGCTGCCCCTGAAGCTTCGCATCGTGTGCTGCGAGCAATCGAGCAGGCTCCGTGATGCGAGGACCCACTGAGCGCAGGGCATCGGCGGCTTCGAGGCCCACGAGTTCGGCCGCGACGTCCTCGGCCGTCGCGCCGCGGACCACGTCGCGATCGTCGGCAGATCCGCTGCCCGCAGGCGCGGAAGCCCCGCCCTGCGGTTCCCTGGCCAGCAGCGCGTCGACGACGTACACGGCTTCGGTCCACGATCGCTGCACATGGTCGAGGCGTTCGACGGCGGCGCCCACCCCGAAGTGAAGCGGCTCGCTCGGCGGCAGGGACCGCTGCAGCGTCGAGGCGACGTGAGACTTGATCTCAATCGCCGACATGGCTTCGCTCATATGCACGAGCACCGCCAGGTGACCATGAGCTCCGACGTGGGCGAGCACGGCATCGGCGAAGGCGGCCCGCAGATGGAACCTCAGCACGGGCTCTCGGTCGGGGGCGATCTCGGCGAAGGCCAGGGTTGCATAGTGCCCGGAGAAGGGCAGCGCGAGCAGGGTCGCGGCCGGGCCCAGATCCGGCGAACCACCGAGGATCGATCCGAGGGCCTCCCGCCGGATCCGCTTTTCGAACGGGGAGCGTCGCAGGGTGCGCAGCATCACCGGGATCGCCGCCCGGGCGGCATCGCGGAGGACATCGCGCAGCGACGCCGGATCCACCGTCTCCGGATAGGCGGCCCAGATCGTGCCGAGCAGCTCGCCCTCGCTGCGCAGCGCGATGACGGAACGAGCGGGCGTGGCTCCTGCGGCGGGCCGCTCGACGACATCGGTCGAACGGCGCACGACGTCCAGGAACCCGGACTCCTCCAACTCGGCGATGCGCCAGTCGGGAATCGCACCGGAGAGGATCGTCTCCCGTCGAATATCGTCGATCTCATCGCCGAGGTTCGAGTGGGCGAGCACGCGTGAGGCCGGGTCCTCGATCGTGATCGATGCCCCCGTCATCTCCGCGATGACCGCTGCCAGCGCGCTGAGGTCATCAACATCGGGCCAGGCCAGTGCGCTCGAGGCGCCCTCGCTGAGCTGGCGCAGATGGACGAGCACCTCGGACCAGGTCACGCCCGTGGAGCGTTCGAGCAGAATGGGCGCTGCCGCCCCGGCAGATACGTCATCGGCCCCCTCGCCGAGGTGGGTGTGTGTTCCCGGCGGAACGATGAGTGCCGCGGCGCCGGAGTACCGCGCCCGAATCGCACCGAGCCCTGCACGGAGTCCGCCCGCGTTGAACCCGCCGGCACCGTCCACGGGTTCGGTGACGAGGACGACCACCCCCGCGAGATCAGCAGACGACCGATGATCAGCAGGGGATCGGAACTCAGCAGCTGAACCTCTGAGGTCGACGTCGAACTCGATGCGAGTCACCTCGACGTCGACATCGACCTGATTCAGGGGAAGCAGAAACCCTGCGGTCTCCCGCAGCAGGCGGGAGACGCGCAGGGCATTCGTTTCGCTCATATGCCCACTGTAGTCAACGTGGGCGGCTCCGCACCGACCCCCAGCTACCTGACGGGGGGGGACACAAACACACCCGCCAGGCTGGAGGGCCCGGACCGATGGAAGTGGAACAGAG